>NZ_JBALEQ010000157.1:0-78702 GCF_036917775.1 Nostoc sp. | reverse complement strand
CAATGTAATTCAGTATATTGCTCATGCTCCTGTACCAAAATCACTCTTTAATGTTCTTTTATCACAGAATGATACTATTTTGGAGATGTCTCTTGAATTTGGACGGAGTGCTACCCATTATTTGCTGGTACTGTTCCTGAGTCACTTCAAACTTGCCGATAAAAAAAGCAGGGACATTCACAATGTGCTGTGGTTCTTCATTTTTGGCTCGACTATTTTCACCGGGTGGTGAACCCATATTAAAAGAGCCTTCAACAATCTGAACCATATCTAAAGTTATGCCATTGCCTAAGTCCTCCTTAAAGAACTTAGCTTGCTTGTTAGGCTCTCGTTTAATTACCTGTCCCTTTTTATCTACCGTTACCGTTTCAAACTTAAAGAGAATATATTTAGGTTCAGCTATAGAGATAGTTGTTGATTGATTAATAGGTTGATTAGCAGGTTGATTAGTAGATTTAGGTGTCGGTGATTGACCCTTAAAAATTTCATGACCTACTACTGCTGTCACCAAACCTACACTTCCGAAGCCAGCCCATTTCAAAAACTTTTGTCGGGTTATTAGCTCTTGAGCCGATTGAGTGGGTTGAGCAGAGCTTGACTGCTGAATTGGAGGTTTAATCAATTCTTGGCTTGCTACAACTCTGGTTTCAATGGCAGTGATGTCCATCTGCTGTAATTTTTGGCGATATTCTGCTTCCTCCTGCTGCCGTTGTTTTTCTGCTTCCTGCTGGTTTAGTCGTACAGCTTCTTCTTGTTGTTTTTCTGGCTGATGCTGCTGTCTGATTCTCTCTTGCTGTTTCCGGTATTCTACTTCTGAAGATGATTGAATAATAATTGCTTCGAGTGCAGAAATATCTGCATCATTTAGTTCTAAAATTCGTTGAAAACGTTGAAGTTCTTCACGAGTAACATCACTAGGAGGATATTCAAACTGCATCGACTCTCTAAACACCTCTTCATACTGTTGCAGCTTTTGCCGATGTTCCTCGATCGCAACAACAATTGGATTTTCAATTGCAGTCACATCCTCAGCAGTCAAATTTAACGCTTGATGACATTGCGTTAGTTGAGAGCGGTTGAAAGCACTGAGCGGATATTCTTGCTCAACAGCTTCTGTAAACTCTTGCTCGTATTGCCGCAAGTTTGCTTGATGGGTTTCAATCTCCGCATTAATCCGCCTCTCGATCGCACCCACATCTCCATCACTCAACCCCAAAGTTTGCCAGGTTTCTTGCAACTGCTTCCGCGTCACCTCATCTGGATAATGCTGGCGCTGCGTTGCCTTTACAAACGCCTGCTCGTACTGCTGAAGTTTTTGATGATAGCTTTCAATCTGTGTTGTAATTTGCGCTTCAATTGGGGCAACATCTACATCCGTCAATCCCAAGCGTAGCTGCTGTTGGCGTAAGTCACTGCGGGTTGCCTCACTGAGAGGATATTCCTGCTGCGTGGCAGTAAAAAACAGACGTTGATAGTCCTGGACTTTTTGGTGATATGCCTCTACTTCAGCCGTAATGTGAGATTCGATCGCCGCAATATCTCTATCTGCAAGTTCTAATTGCTGCTGAGTTTGCCGTAAGCGATCGCAGCTTGCTGCACTTAGAGGAAACTCTTGCCGCAATGCCGTTGTAAAGGCTTGCTGATATGTTTGCAGGTTTTGCTGATGTGTCTTAAACCGTGCAGTCACTTGTGCCTCAATCGGCATCGTGTCTTCATTCCGCAGCCCCAAAATTTGCTGGAGATTTTGCAGATCGAGGCGATCGCTATCGGTAATCGTCTCATCTCTCTCTAGTAGCTCAGTGAACACCTGCTGATACTGCTGGAGTTTGTCGCGGAAGTCATTGCGGTACGGTTCCAACACCTCATTTTCGACCGCTTTCGCTTTAGTTACCTCCAATCCCAAGCGAGTCATGAGTACATTTAATGTACGACGACCAACAAAGGAAATTTCGCCTCGATGAATAAATCGCGCAACCTCTTTACGGTATCGCTGTCTGGGATCGCCCGGAGCCACTTTTGTCAGTCGAATTTTAAAGCCTTCTCGAATTGCATAGATTTCCGGCTTCATTGCTGGCTGAAGTTCTCGCACTTTTTGACTGGCGTATTCATGGAGTTCATCGATGGAGACAAACTCATCGTGATCGCGATCAGCTTCTCCCGACTTGATACCTTCAATCAAAAAGCGAGTGTAAATTGATAAATCTTGTCCCTCTTGCTCAAAAGAATATTGAGTTGAAGTAGAAGAAGTTAATATGGCTCGTCCTTCACTGCCCAACTGCTCCCGGATGTCAATTGTGCCGTCATCTTTGGCAGACATTCCCTCAGCAAACGCGCCACTAAAGCAGCTATCTAGGATAACCACCTGCCGACGGGAGCGGCTTTCGCTCATGCGATCTTGAATAAAATTGGCAGACACCGACGTTGAGCGAATCAATTCGCCTTGCGGCGTTTTACTGGTGTTGCGAGTCGCCAGATACAGCCTACCGCGATCGTCTTTGATGCCGTGTCCTGAAAAGTACAGCAGCAGCAAATCATCTTTGTGCCGTCCAGAGAATAGCACTTCGATCGCAATTTCTACAACTTGCCGTTCAGGATTTTTTAGCAGCTTAATATCTGAGGCAGCAAATCCGCCCATTTCTGGATTCAGTAGTACCTCGTATACTGCTTCCACATCTCTAACTGCACTGGGCAAAGAGTTTAGCCCTGGTTCATACTCACTGACCCCAATCAGCAACGCTACCTTCGCCATTTAACTCACCTATGCTGCGATCAAATCCTATACGGCTTTAATCTCTGTATTGTTTCATTTATACCAAGTTTTAGAATATTATCTCTATCAGCCGGACTAGATATAAGCAAAATTTAATCAAGCGTAGGCGTAGCCTGTCGTAGACATTGCAACATGGAAAGAGATACTGCTAAATTACAGCAGTTTTCATGTATTTGAATCATAGCTGTCGTAGTAGGGGCGCAAGGCTTTGCGCCCCTACTGCGTAGTCTATTTACTACGATTTAGTAGAGCATTTCATTAATTTATCGCAAATTAAATTTGGCAACACCCTGCAATGTTAATACATTGGCTCACAATGCCAATACATCGGGTAACAATAGCAATGTATCGAGTAACAATGCCAAAGCATCGGTTGACAATGCCAAAGCATCGGGTAACAATGCCAAGGCATCGAGTAACAATATTAATGCGTCCTTTTGCATTAAACAAGCTACGCTTTTACACAAAAGTGTACGTATTATATATTTTTGGCATCTATAATTTTCCCTATTAGCTGTTTATGACCCTCCGCCCTGATTCTACCTTGAGCTTGGTTTCTCCCAGCATTAGCGATGTTCGCCAACAAGTCGCCCCTTTAAAACTAGGAATTATGGCTTCTGGGAATGGCAGTAATTTTGATGTAGTTGCTCAAGCTATCCAAGATGAGCAGTTAAATGCTCAAATTCAAGTTTTAATTTACAATAACCCCTCGGCGAAAGCAGCCGTCAGAGCAGCCAATAGAGGTGTAGAAGCTGTTTTATTGAATCACCGCAACTATAAAATCCGAGAAGAGTTAGATGAAAAAATTGTGCAGACATTGCAGCACTACGATGTAGAATGGGTGATTTTGGCGGGTTGGATGCGATTGTTAACATCAGTTTTCATTGATGCCTTTCCTAACAAAATTATTAATATCCATCCTAGTTTGTTACCTAGTTTCAAGGGAATCCATGCTGTAGAACAAGCCTTAGAATCAGGGGTAAAAATCACTGGTTGTACGGCGCATATCGCTTGTTTAGAAATGGACAGTGGCCCAATCTTGATACAAGCCGCAGTACCAGTTTTGCCGGATGATACAGCAGAAACACTCCACGCCAGGATTCAAATTCAGGAACATCGGATTTTGCCGCTAGCGATCGCTCTGGCAGCTTCTTCGTCAAAGTCATTTTTTTAACGTAGACGCGGAGCGGCTTGCCGCAGGCTACCGCAGAGGCACAGAGGGCATAGAGAAAAAAAGGAGAAGGATAAACAATTGCTTAACTGAACTGTAGTGGTCTATAAATCAATACAGTTCAGATAAAAGTAAAACACTTGTAGAAACGGCGATTTATCGCGTCTCCAAACCCCAAAATTCTTGCCAGTAGCCCTTAAATGAACTGTATTGGTCTATAAGTTTTCGTAACGTGTATTAATCCCTGGTTGTTCACAGTATTTATGATTCATTATCAAACCACCAAGGGTCATTAGTAGCATTAGTTTTAATTAAAATAGCTTTTTTTCGCATGAATCGTTTCAGCGCTGCTGCACCCATGCGCGATCCTCCCATCCCGGAGAATTTAAAGGCGTTTTTCTCTCCCTCGTGCATGATGGCTGTGAGTGCAGCATCGTTGATACTAATAGCACCTGCATCTATGTGCTGGGCAATTTCTAAGGCTTCAGCTTCTGAGGCAAAAACAGCAGCACTTAATCCATAAATTGAGTCATTTGCTAAAGATACCGCTTCTTCAACTGTGGAAAAAGGCATTATTGGCATAATGGGGCCAAAAGTCTCTTCGGTCATTACTTTCATGGAATGATTAACCTGGGTAAGCACTGTTGGACGACACCACCAACCCCCACCCAAGTCTTCAATTACGCCGCCGCAGTGAATGACTGCCCCCTTTTCTACTGCATCTAGGAGATGATCGCTAATAATTGCGGCTTGTTTTTCGGCGATGATGGGGCCAATTTCTCCACTTTCAACAGTAGGGTAAGCTAGCCCAAGGCGATGTGCTTTGGCTACTAATTGATGGTAAAACTTTTCAAATATGGATTCAGCAACGTAAATCCGCTCAATTGATAAGCACGACTGTCCAGTGTTGACGACGGAACCCCACAAGATTGCTGAGGTTGCTAATTCTAAATTGGCTGATTCTAAAACGATCGCCGGATCTTTTCCCCCTAATTCCAAAAAAGCCGGAATAAACCGTTTCGCAGCCGCTTCTGCCACTTTTCGCCCCGTGGCAACACTACCTGTAAAGCACACCAAGTCTACATTGTCAATCAAAATAGATCCGGTTACACCTGCTCCTTCAACAAAAGTTAAGACATCGCGCAATTTAGGGACAGCGTTGAGTGCTGTTGTCAGTGGTGCAACGAAGCGAGGAGCGATTTCACTGGGTTTAACAATGACGGCACAACCCGCCAACAATGCCGGAATGGTATCAATAGTTGATAGCAACAGGGGAAAATTCCACGGACTAATTATCCCAACTAGGGGGTAAGGAACGGATGTTTGTTGCAAGGCGATAAATGGAATTGCTGTGTTTTTTGCAGAGTCTTGCAGCAATTCTGGCGCTAACCTACACCAGCGATCAATGCTAGAGAGGAAAGAGTCTATTTCTAATATTGAGGTTGATAATCTTCCCGTATCATTTACCAAAGCTTCCGTTAAGCGATCGCGCTCTGATACTATCGCTGCTTTCCACTGCTGTAAAGCTTCAATTCTCCCCTCTAAACCCAGCTTTTGCCAGCTAACTTGTGCCCGGCGCGATCGCTTGCATTGCTGTGCCAGCAACCTTGGAGGCGGCGGGATAATTACATAGTCAAATTTGCCAGTTCTGGGATTACGGACTTCTATTGGTTTTGTCATTTGTCATTTGTCATTGGTCATTTGTCAATAATTAATAGTTATTCTTCCCCTGCTTCCCCTGCTTCCCATTCCCCATTCCCCAATTCAAATTATCCCTAGTTGGGCTAACCGATCAATTGTGGCTTGCTGGGTTTGCAAAAAGTGTTTGCGGTCTATTTCTCCCTCCAGCATAGTATTAGCTGGGTAAAAGTGTGATTGGTGATAACTTTCGGCGTATAGTTCAAAGCGTTGACGGGCAAGTAAATTATGTAACCCCGGTCGGCGGCGATCGCGGCGTAACGCTCCTAAATCAATCTCGGCAAATGCTGCCATGCTCTCGCCTGCACCTGTCTCGGCTAAAACGATTCCTCGATGATCGATGATTTTAGAGCCACCATCAGCCGAAGCTATGGGGATGGCAATATTAGTGATACCTGCGGTATTGGCTGAAACTACGTAAGCCATGTTTTCGACAGCGCGAGTGATTTTTGCCGCGTCTTTGGGAGTGAGGTTTTTGTTGTATACTTCCGAGGTGGAATGGACAAAAACCTCTGCTCCTCGCATCGCCAGACACCGCGCTACTTCTGGATACAAAATTTCTTCTGATGCTAAAGCTGCTAAATTACCGATCGCAGTTTTGGCTACAGGGAAAACTCCCTCTAAACCATAGCAGTCAAGATATTTATCCCAAACATCATGGGGAGTGGGAGCAAATAAAGAATTTAGCCGCCGATACCGCAAGACGATTGAGCCGGAGGGGTCAAGAATAAAGCAGGTTTGAAAGTACAATCCGGGAAAGTTGGGATCAATTTCGTAGGCATTACCAGCTAAAAATATTTTATGCTTTTGAGCAATTTTACCCAGCGCCTCATATTCAGCACCAGCCATTTCTATACAGGCTTTTTCTGCCCACCCTGCGAGACTATCTCCCATCGGGAAACCTGTGAGGAAATATTCTGGCAGTACAATTAAACGACAATCAAAGCCAATAAAAGCGATACTGGCAGCAATTTGTTGAGCTAGGCGGTTGATGGAGTTTTGCATGAGCGATCGCGCTTCGTGGCGATCGCTTGTTTGGTTGACTGCATGACAGGTAACTTGCAGTGCTAAAGCGCGGTAGGATTCTGGATTAGTTGTCATTGGTCATTGGTCATTGGTCATTGGTTATTAGTCGATTGGTCATTAGTAAAAGACAAATGACCAATTTAGCGATCGCACAAGTTTATCTGTCATTGTTTGCTTCTCCTATCTTTGGATAAACTTAATTTAAACAAAAAACTCCAGGTAGAAGAGAGAATGTCAAATTTCCGCGATCGCACAGAGACAAACACCGATAAAGTTTTACTCATCGGAGTTACTGGCGGCACAGGTGGAAATGTCGTTAAGGGATTTCTCGAACAGGGAGTTACCAACCTGCGAGTCATCACTAGAGAAATTGACCTTAATCGTCCAACTCTTGCGAAGCTCAATGATGCCGGAGTTGAACTGGTAAAAGCTAACCTCGACGATGAAACTTCTCTCATAGCAGCCTTTACAGGAATTTCGGCTGTTTACTGCCACGCCACTTCTGCGGACTCTACTAAAATTGATCCGCTAGAGGTGGAGAGAGCCAGGCGAATTGCAAAAGCTGCTAAACAAGCTGAAATTAAGCACTTTGTCTACAATTCCGCAGGTGGAGCAGATAGAAATTCAGGAATCCCGCGCATTGAGCAAAAGTATCAAGTAGAGAAAATTCTCAAAGAAGCTAGCTTACCAACTACTATGTTGCGAGCCTGCTTGTTTATGGAGGAGTTTTGGAAGAAGTACACGCGACCTTCCATACTCAAAGGTAGTTTCCCGTTTTCAATTCAGCCAGATAAACCTCTTCATCTAATTACAACCAAGGATATGGGCCGCGTCGCTGCCTATGTAATCGAACATCCTACCAAGTATATTGGCCAAGAAATTGAGCTAGCTGGCGATGTGTTGACTCCAAAGCAAATGGCAGAGGCATTCTCCCAAGCGCAGGGGATAAAAGTTGTCCATAAAGAGACACCTGCTTGGATTTTCTTACTCTTGCTGCAAAAAGAACTGTTCGATTTGATTCAGTGGTATCGCAAAAAAGGTTATCAAGCCGATGTCTGGCGTTTACGAGAAGAAGAGTTTCCTGGACTTCTGACCACATTTAGGGAATTTTTGGCAGAAACTCACTGGTCAAATGCGGAACTCACCTATGAGACAATACGCTTGGGTTTTTGAGACGCGATAAATCGCCGTCTCTACAAAGGCTTTGGTCTTGACCAATGAGAGTCTGCGATCGCATTAGTACACTGTGGCAAAAGTTTGCTTACCTTTTAATCTTAACGATGCCTACTGCCTACACCACCCCAGAGCGATCGCACAAGTTTATCTGCCAACTCAGAACCAAACATCTGTGCGACAAATTTATTACCTGGATCGCGTTCAGCACTGCTACGGCGTAGTGCCAAATCACGAGCCGCCAAAGCTTCCCGTGCATCTTCTGTTAAGGGTTCAGCTGCATCTACCCAAGTTAGCCAGCGATCGAGTGTTTCGTGTGCAAGTGTGCGAGTTAGTTCGAGGGTTTCCAAGGTGGGTGTGCCTGTATAGCACAATTTAACAGGCGATTGAAATAATCGAAGATACAGACTTTTGCTGGTAAATACCTTTAAGCGCGAATCGTCTTGCAACTTTAAGAATGTTTGATTAACTGGCTCATAGTAGCGATCGAGATATGCCAAATCGGTTAAAAGCTCAGTTCGGGCAATGTAATCTATATAAAATAAAATATTTCCATTTGGAAGTGTGCCAAACTCAAAAGCCAAATGAGGAACCTGAATATGCGACTTCAACCAAGTGGTGAGACGCATAGTGCTAAAGTTTGATTTTTCCGGGTTTCCTAGCCACGAATGCACTAGCCAGTCAATTTCTTCCGCAGAAAAAGCAGTCAGTGAACCCTTCATATTGCCATCAAAACTGCTGTATTGCTGTAAATCTTCTACAGAAGGGTCTGGATGTAACTGGAAACGAGTCTCTAGTTTTTGGTGGAGTTCTTTTGTAATTCCCCACAACTGCTCAAATACAGCCTTATTGTCTAGATCACTTTGTTGCTGAGTCATAGTTTGAGTTTGCGGTTTTTCTATAAACTTTATATTTAGTTTGACACTTTTTGGTATCTAGCTAGTTGCCCATATCAAGTAATATATTCATCCAATTCAGAACTGTGATAAAAAAACCATTAACTAAAACATGATAAAGCTATTGCAACGATCTATATCAGCAAATGATTTTTCATTTGGCTCTTAATTTAGATGAATATTTTCAAATAGATATATTATATGAATTTGGTTTGATTTAGAGACTAGATTTTTTGACCATTTTTTAATACTAACCCTATAAATAAAGGTACTGGATCAATACTGCTCGGTTAAGCATTTTTAACTCGGAATTGGGTTTTGGAAAAAGGTTAAAGGTTTTTCTTTCCCCTTTCCCTTTTCCTCTTAAACGACAAGTATTGGGTACTGACTTAGGATTATCTATTAGTTACTAAATTATAGTATAAGAGAAGCATAAGGGAAAAATCAGCTGCATTTCTTCACCTGGGAAGGGTGCAGAATTTGTAATTGAGATTTCCATCAAGTAGTTCAGTAAGTAAATATATACTTATTTGGGATTTTCTAGGGTTTTAGGGCTAAACCAAGCAGATTAATTGATAGTCATATCTTTGACATAATCTTGCAATGGTTTTGTCAATATGCTCTGCAATAATTCACTCATCAAACTGTTTAACGGAACTAGGCAGGTAATTCCTGCCTTTTTTAATCAATGCCTTCTAAGCAAGGTAAGACAGTACTCTTAATTATGGGCGATTTCCCTTTACCTGAGAATTACTAATAGAAAATCCTCGACGAGTAGGTTTAATATTAGCTAATTCCACCTGAAAACTTACCTTATCAGTCATTTCACCGCTTCTCGCTTCCAAATCCCACTTCCCAGGGCGCAAATTCCAAAATAAAGAATTAGCTGAGTTTGTATCTAACTTTTCGCCATTTAGCCACCATTCAACAGGCGCAAATTTATTTCCCGCTAGCTTAAATTCGAGTTTTTGCTTCGTTTCTTCACCTGGATATACTAAAAATAAATCGCCATGATGCGGAGATAAAATTCTCAAATTGTTAGAAACAAGACTCGATTGCTGTTGTTTTGCCAACCACTCATTATACTCTGGTGGTAAGTTAAATTGGTTGTCACCTTCGTAGGCAATTTTATCTTCTGGATAGAAATATTCTTGCACCACTGAAGTACAATCTGGTGTTGGTCGTAATCCCGAAATTGCACAAATAGGTAATTGTATTAAACCTTCTGGAGGTGGAAAAGCTGCTGGTTCTTGATGTTCGTGTAGGTGTAACATAATCCGATTCCATAAAGGTGCAGCCCCTGTCACACCTGAAACTTGTCGCATCGGTTCACCGTTGAAATTGCCTACCCAAGTAGCGACGGTGTAATCAGTAGTGAAGCCAACTGTCCAAGTATCACGAAAATTGGAAGAAGTACCAGTTTTAACGGCAACAGGAAAGGGTAAATTTAACACAGAGTTTACACCAAATGCTGTGGCACGAGCATGATTATCACTGAGGATATTAGTAATTAATTGCCATATTGTTTGCTTGGGGAGTAGGGAGTGGGGATTAGGGAGTGGGGAATCGGAAAATCTGCTTACTAGCGGCGTAGCTTCTCCTTGTCGTGCTATGGTCAGGTAGGCACGGGCTAATTCCCATAAACTGACTTCGCCACTACCGAGAGTTAACCCTAAACCGTAATGTTCTGGGGTTTGATTGAGATTTTCAAACCCAAGTTGATGCAATCGTTCTAAAAAAGTCTGCACACCTACTTTTTCTAAAACCCTCACTGCGGGTACATTCAACGAATTTGCTAAAGCGATTCGCACCCGCACAGGGCCAAGAAAGCGTTCGGTGTAATCGGTTGGGCTATAAAGTCTCGCACCAGGAATTGCATAACGGGCGGGGACATCTGCCAAAATAGTATTTAGGCGTATTAAACCTTTTTCTAAAGCTAATTCATAGACAAAAGGCTTGAGGGTAGAACCAGGTTGACGTAGCGCTTGTACTCCATCATTGCGTCCTAGTTTTGCTTGATTAAAGTAATCAGGTGAACCGACATAAGCCAATACTTCACCAGTGTCATTGTCAATCACCAACGCAGCTGCATCATGAACATTATTAGCGGCTAGGGAAGAAATCACCTGCTGTACCTGTGCTTCCACAAACTGCTGTAAAGGGCGATTTATAGTTGTGCGAATAACGGATTTATCGTCCCCACTCTGCTTTTCAACGGAAGTTGGGGAGATTTGATTGGCTAACCAAAATAAAAAGTGTGGTGCGGCGATAATTCCTCGTGGACGAGACTGAAACACAACTTTTTCGGTTTGTGTTCGGGCTGCGATCGCACCACTTATATACTTTTCCTGTACCATACGATTGAGGACGTATTTTTGTCGCTGCTTTAACCGTTCCCAATGTTCGTAAGGGTTAAAGTATGTGGGATTATTGGGGATAGCGGCCAACAAGCTGGCTTGAGCAAGATTTAACTCACTCGCTGGGATAGAAAAATAAGTCTGTGCAGCTGCTTCCACACCATATATATTCCCGCCCATTGGTAGCCGATTAATATATGCAGAGAGAATTTCATCTTTATTCATCCCTGCTGTTAACCGCCAAGATAGCCAAATCTCTTGCAGTTTACCAGAAAAGCTGTGGGAGACAGGATCTAACATCCGCGACAGTTGCATAGTAATAGTGGAAGCGCCGGAAACAATTCGTTTCGCGTGGATGGCTTCTTTGCTGGCGCGGATAACAGCTTTCATATCCAACGCGCCGTGATGGTAAAAGCTGCCATCCTCGGCGGCTAAAATAGCATGGATAAACTGGGGCGAAACTTGATTTAGTGCGACGACTGATGTGTGTTCTTGGTCACGGGTGAGCAATGTTCCTAATGGTAAACCATTGCGATCGCTAAATTGCATTGCCAGTTGATTTTGGGCAATATCTGCGGCTCGAACGGGCGCAAAATACGGTAATAAGCGTATAATCAGGCAGATTACCAGCACAGCTAGGATAAATTTGCTACTGTGCTTAATTTGGACTAGCGATCGTAAAATTAGTTTCATCAGGGAATCCCTGTCAAGAAAACCTACCTTAATTTTGACGCAGCAATTACATCGATATCAGTAAATATGTCAAATCCTTAATAATTTATTTGAAATCACTTAGCAGATGTAAATTAATATTTGCAGAAGTTAAATACTGATTCATAGTTAAGAATTGTAGTGATTTATAGGAACAATCACACAGGATTAGTTATCTATGTAAATAAACATAGTTAAATCCAAACTCTAGGTAAAAAATAGTCATATAGCATCCTTTATTTGTCTTGGCATTGACAACTCAATAAGGCGTGTAAAATTTTGTTCGCTATAACTTATGATTTTTTTATTTTGAATTGCTAAAAATATGATTATCAGATTTTTACTCCGTTTGCACTATAAAATTGTCTATTTCTTCCTTAGCGTCCTTGGCGTTCTTGGCGGTTCGTTAAAAAAAATTAGCCATTCCTCACGCCAGAAGAGAAGGATACAGTTTCTTCTTCTCTTTACATTCATGCTAGCCATGACAGGGTGTAATTTTTTTGGTATCAACTCAAGTAAAGAACAACTTCCAGCAGTATCCCCACTTACACCACCAAAATTACCAGACTGGATTGAACAAATTAGTCCCATTGGCGATGCAAAACCTCTTAACCAAATCCGCATCCGTTTTAAAGAAGCTTTAATTCCAGTTGAAAGTCTCGATAGTCCAGAACAACAGAAAATATTAGAAAAATTTGCCCTTTGGCCACCTTTACCCGGTCAATTTCGCTTTTTAACACCGCGTATGGTAGGTTTTCAAGCTGAGAAAGCATTGCCAATAGCGACAAGATTTCAAGTCACTCTCAAAACAGGTTTAGCTGATTTAAAAAATCATCGCCTAGATAAAGATTTACCTTGGACTTTCAATACCGAATCTATCAACCTGACTAATTTACCCGGTGTCAATCCTATTGAAAAGGCTGATATTGAACCCATTGATTTACAACCAAAGCTACAGTTTACTTCCAACGTAGAATTAAATTTAGCTTCCGTACAAGAAAAATTACAGTTAATTCCTGAAGGAAAAAATAAGGGTGTAGGCTTCAAAGTCGAATTAAATAAAGAAGAAAAACCAGTAAAAAATGAAGAAGACCCTTTAGAAAAATTTGACCCTTCAGCCCGTAATTGGATTTATAATCTCATTCCACAGCAAAACCTCGAAAAGGCAACTCCTTATCGCCTAGTCTTTTCTCCCGGAATACGTCCTGCTTATGGCAATCTCCCTACAGAGAAAGAATTTGCCAGTAAGTTAGTAACTTATTCACCTTTAGCATTCCAAAAAATTAACTTTTACGGACAGCCAGATTCAGGTGGAACTTTTGGGCGATTTATTAAAGGCAGTCCCCAGCTAGAGTTTAATAATGTCTTACTGCCAGATTCAGCCAAAGAAAGTATTACGATTAATCCAGCACCAAAAGATATTTCGAGAATCATCCAAATCAATGATGAAGATAAAATTGCCGGCATCAATCCTTATGCGCTAGAACCTGCTCAAAGTTATACAATTACTATCGACGGAAATCTCAAAGATAAGTTTGGGCAGACTTTGGGTAAACCCATCACTCTTAAATATGATACTGGAGATTTAGCCGGGGATATCTGGGTACCATCAGATTTGAATATTTTCCCCACAGATAAAAATTTACAGTTAAATATTACTACCGGAAATCTCCCAGAATCTAAATATAAAGCAGCTTATCGAGCAGTTAAACCGACAGATTTAGTTTATTTTAATAATAGTAGTGATTTATTACCACAACCATCTGATTGGCAAAGCTTTAAGGTATCGGGTAAGAAGAATCAATCAGTTGATATTGCTGTTCCTCTCCGAGAAAAAATAAGTGCAGCCACAGGAATGTTAGCTTATGGAGTGCAAGCCCGCACTAATAAATATCAGGAAAATGGTAAAGAACTGTGGCGAGAACCTACCACTTATGGCTTAGTTGAATTGACGAATTTGGGCGTATTTACTCAGTGGTTCCCTGATTCAGGCTTAATTCGCGTCAATCATCTGACAGATGGTTCGCCAGTTCAAGCGGCTACTGTAGAAATTTATCAATCAAAATTACAAGCAAAATCTCGCCCCGAACCAGTACCTTGTGCAACGGGTAAAACTGATGAAAATGGAATTTTTAGAATTGTTCGTGAAGGATTACAGCAATGTTATTCTGGGAATGAAAGTTCTAGTAAATCACCACAATTATTAGTAATTGCCCGTGAAAACCAAGATTGGGCATTCGCTAGAACTGAAGAATATAGCGGCGTTTATGGCTACGGTATTGATGCAGGTTGGCAAGATAGTAAGCCAGAATCACGCGGTGTAATTTTTTCAGACAGACAGTTATATCAACCAGGCGAAAAAGCTTGGTTTACTGGTTTTGCTGGCTTCTTGCAAAATGGCACAATCCAACAAGATAAGAATGCCGTTTACCAATTAACTTTGGTAAATCCTGATGGGCAAAAAACCAACTTAGGTACGCAAACTACAAATGAATTTGGTACGTTTTCTCTGGAATTGCTAATTAAAACTACTCAGCGCTTAGGCTACCATACAATCCAGGCTAAGGGTAAAAATGGACAAGAACTTTCTGGTGAGTTTCGGGTGGCTGAGTTTAAGCCACCGAACTTTAAAGTCGAACTGAACTTAGATAAAGAATTTGCTTATATTGACGATAAAGTTGAGATTAATGCTACCAGTAATTATTTATTTGGTGCGCCTGTAGAAGGTGGAGAAGCAAAATACTTTATTACTCGTCAACAGGCTAATTTTATTCCCAAAGGTTGGGACGAATTTACTTTTGGTCGGCAGTGGTTATGGCCAGAAGAATCTCCGAGTATCTCTAGTGATGTGTTGCAAAATAATACCCAACTAGATGCTAATGGTAAAAGTAATCAAACGGTGAGTGTGGCTAAAGATTTGCCATATCCCATGACTTACCAAGTAGATGTGCAAGTTGCAGATGTTTCTAATCTGTCTGTAGCGAATTCCAAAACTTTTACAGCCTTACCGAGTAATCGTCTAATTGGGTTAAAAAGTAATTTTATTACTGATGCTGGTAAGGCTTTTCCTATTGATGTGATTGTTACCGACCCTACAGGAAAACCGATAACAGGTCAACGAGTGCGTCTGGAATTACAAGAGATTAAATACAGCAGTGTCACTCAATTAGTTGAAGGTAGCCGAACGCCAAAAAATCAAGTTGAATATAAAACAGTCGGACAAGCAGAAATTACATCTGCTAGTAATCCCCAATCGGTAAGTTTGACAGCACCAGAATCTGGTTCATACCGGATTAGAGTAAATTTTAGTGATGCCAAATCCGAATTAAGTGCCACAGATTTACAAATTTGGGCTACTGGAGAAAATCCTGTATTTTGGGGTTCGAAAGAAAAAGATGTCTTAGAACTGAAATTAGATAAACAAGAGTTTAAACCTGGTGAAACTGCTACTGTACTAATTCAATCTCCCTATCCAGATGCAGAATTGTACTTTGCGGTGATTAAAGACAAACCCCTTTATCAACAAATTACCAAGGTTCAGGGAAGCGCACCACAAATTCAGTTCCAAGTTACGCCAGAAATGCTGCCAAATGCAGCCATTGAAGCTGTATTAGTAAGACAAGGTAAACCCATCAGCCAAGTGGAAGTAGGAACTTTAGATAACTTGGTGAAGATTGGTTTTACACCTTTTAAAGTTAACTTAGAAGATAAGTATTTAAAACTGCAAGTTAAGCCAGTGCAAGCATCATTAGAACCTGGTGCAGAAGAAACAGTACAACTAGAACTGAAGGATAATCAAGGAAATCCCACCAAAGGACAGTTTACAGTCATGGTGGTAAATGAAGCGGTGTTACAACTTTCTGGTTATCGTCCGCCAGATTTAGTGGATACAGTTTATGCAGAACAGACAATATCTACCCGCTTTAACGATAATCGCGCGGATGTTATATTACAACCGCAAGATGTAGCTAAACCGAAAGGTTGGGGTTATGGTGGTGGTTTCTCAACTGGTGCAGCTAATACTCGCACTCGCACCGATTTTAAAGCTTTAGCTTACTACAACGCTTCTGTTCTTACCGATGCAAATGGTAATGCACAGATAACTTTTAAACTCCCGGATGACTTAACTACATGGCGGGTGATGGCTATAGCCACTGATGGAAATCTGCGTTTTGGGAATGGGGACGCGACGTTTATCACCACCAAGCCACTGCTAACTAATGCCATCTTGCCACAGTTTGCCCGTCCAGGCGATCGCATTCTCGCTGGTTTATCCGTCACCAACAACACCGGGAATACAGGAAATCTCTCAATTAATGGCGAACTTAGCGGTAATGTAAAGTTTGCTGACAAAAACTCCACAGCGAATTCTTTGCAAACCAAAGCTGAATCTGCAACTCACGCTTATCGCTTTCCAATGGTGGCTGATAGCGTCGGAGTTGGTAAAGTTCGCTTTACCACTCAGCTAAATGGTACAGCCGCAGATGCTTTTGAAGTACCTTTAGAAATTAAGCCAGTTGAAATTACCGAACAAGTCGTTGAAACTGGTGTCACCGAAAAAGAGGTGAAAATTCCCCTGAATGTTGATAAAAATACCTTCCCTGATGCGGGAGGTTTAGATATTCAGTTAGCGAGTACTTTGATACCGGAGATTCAAGCACCAGCAAAGCAGGTTTTAAAAGATAATGATTTGCCGTTTACAGAACCTGCTGCAAGTCAATTAATGATTGCGGCTAATTTGCAAACTATCGCCCAAAAATATGGTCAAACTTTTGCAGAATTTAATCCTAGCCAACAAGCTAATTTAGCAATCGAACAATTACAAAAACTCCAAATAGCCGATGGTGGTTTTGCTGCTTTCCCCGGACAAGAAAAATCTGACCCTTGGGTTTCTGCTTATGCGGGTGAATCTTTGGCTAAAGCTAGTCAGGTATTCCCTAATTTAGTCGATTCTGGAATGCTGTCTCGCCTCAAAACTTATCTGCAAAAAGTTCTAGCGAATCCTGGAGAATACGATTTTTGCAAACAACTACTCTGTAAAAGGCAACTGCAAATTAATGCTTTAATCGCCCTAGCAGAACTGGGAGATAAACGCAACACTTTTCTCGCAGATATTTATGAACAGCGCAATAATTTTGATTTAGTAACTCAAATTAAACTAGCGCGATATTTATCTCAATTCCCAGAATGGCAAGATGAATCTCAACAACTAGTCAACAAGCTGCAACAGAATATCTATGAAACTGGCCGCACAGCAGTTGTCAGTTTACCCAGCAGTTGGGGATGGATGAGTTCATCTACGACGACGCAAGCGCAAGCTTTACGGTTATTTATTGCCAAACAAAGTAAACCCGAAGTTATAGATAAGTTATTCCAAAGTCTTCTGGCACTGCGGCGGGATGGCACATGGCAAACTAACTATAATAATGCCCAAGCCTTAACAGCTTTGGTAGAATATAGCCAACTGCAACCTACACCACCTAATTTTGTTGCCACAGTGCAATTAGCTGGTAATAAGTTAGGAGAAAATCGTTTTGAAGGTTACAAAAATCCTAGCTTACAACTAATTGTGCCGATGAATCTATTACCTCGTGGTCGTAATGATTTAACGCTGCAAAAAGCAGGTAATGGTACTTTACACTATATGGTTGCTTATAATTATCGCTTGCAAGGAAATCAACCAGGCAGATTTAACGGGTTACGCATAACACGAGGAATTAGTCAAGTAAATGAAGAGAAAGTTTTACAAAAAACGGGGATTTACGCTTTCGATAAACCCTTGACTTTAACCTCTGGACAGGTGTTTGATATTGGTTTAGAAATCATCGCCGATCGCAGCGTAGATCATATAGTAATTAAAGATCCTTTACCAGCAGGTTTTGAGGCGGTGGATGCAAGTTTTCAAACTACCACGGCTGCATTACAAGCGAAAGCTGATAGCTGGGAACTTGGGTTTAAGAATATTTACCGCGATCGCATTATCGCATACACCGACCACCTGGAACCAGGAGTTTATAGTCTGCATTACTTAGTCCGTTCTGTCACCCCTGGGACATTTTCTTGGCCTGGTGCAGAAGTTCACCTGCAATATGCACCAGAAGAATTTGGGCGTACTGCTGAGTCTACATTGATATTGGAGGATGGGAAGTAATCATTCTCTGTGATTGCACGCCTTCCACTGCAATAAAGTACAATCAAACTAATCACAGTAAGATTCACTCTGTTTAGCTTGGATAAACCCCAAGAGTTAGTATTAACTAAATTAGGAGAAGGACTACCTGCTATAACTCCATCTTTTGGAGCAGCTTTAGCAGAAGCTTGTGCGGTGTGTTTGGAAGATCGAGGTCATTTACAGGGTGTAGAACTCACAGTTAATGGAGACTTTACCACCAGCTTTAGACTATATTGGCAACCTGTTACACAGCAAATGCTTCGTTGCTGGAATGATGAAGAGTTCACCACAGAACAAGCAGCCTATGGCATTGCCTTTATGCTCATCAGACAATTGACTCAGTTTACAGTGATTGAGCGATCGCGCAAAGGCACTGGATTTGATTATTGGTTAGGTAGTGAAGATGAAGCTGGTGAACTTCCGTTTCAAAATAAAGTACGGTTGGAAGTTTCAGGTCTACGTAAAGCAGATGATAGCAGGGTTAGAGCTAGAATAAAACAAAAAATCGAGTAAACTAATCCTTCCGATGGCAAATTTCCTGCCTACATTATTATTGTTGAATTTAGCAGACCCCTATCTTTTATTGTGGAAAAATGAGTCAGATTCAGGAGTTGCATAAACAGGCGATGGATTTGGCCGAAGCAGCTTTTACTGCTAAACTCAGAGGAGACTTAAAGCAAGCTAGTCAAGTTTCTCGACAAGCTTTTGAAAAAGAATCTCAAGCTGCTGCACTGATTGCCAATCAACTTCATGCCGAGCCGACTCGTTCAGTATTACATCGCAGTGCTGCAAGCCTTGCAATAGAATGTGGTGAATTTCGAGCAGCAGAACGTTTGATTGCGATCGCATTATCAGGAAATCCACCCCAAGAAATTGCCCAAGAACTAAAAGATTTATTCATTAAAATAAATTTACGCCCATATTTAGAACGTCATGGGCTTAGTTTTGATGAAGAAAAGTTGAGGAATTTAATAGTAGATAAACAGGGTACTTGAAACACAGGCGAACGCACTTCTGTAAAAGTAATTATAAATAGTGATCGCATTATCGCATACACCGACCACCTGGAACCAGGAGTTTATAGCCTGCATTACTTAGTTCGTTCCGTCACCCCTGGCACATTTTCCTGGACTGGTGCAGAAGTTCACCTGCAATATGCACCAGAAGAATTTGGGCGGACTGCTGAGTCTACATTGATATTGGAGGATGGAAAGTAATGAATGATTCTTGGTTATCACATTGTAATTGAAGCATAAAAATTTGAATATCGCCCACACCAAGCACCTAAAATCAGGTGTATATTGGCAACCTGTTACACAGCAGATGCTGCGCTGTTGAAATGATGAAAACTTCACCACATAACAAGCAGCATCTAGTATTACCTTTATAAGTAATTTCAGGATGTCTCTGATGGTTCCTCATCAATGAACAATGCTTTTTTACTGCGCTTGAGTTGTTTCCAAAGTGCTTTAATTTGTTTGTAAGCATCTTCTGGTTCAAGCTTTCCTGATGTTTCTAGACTGGTAATATAGCTAACTTTTTGAGCAAATTCTTGAAGGTTGGCATTAAATACTAAATTCTCTGGCTTAACTTGACCGTAATAGCGACTACGAGGGTAAAGAAATTTGTTTTTGTCGTCAAGATTAGTCTCGTCCATTATTTCACCCCCAATAAGTGACTTTTACCAACGATAATCACAACAAAGATGGCTTCAATGAAGAAATTGCCGCGATTATTGTGAACGATGAGCCAGTCTAAAAGGGAACACAAAATCAAGTATACAGCAACTAGCTATTTGTTAGCTGCGATCATAGTAAGACTTTTGAATCATGGACATTAAGCTTAGACTATACCAGTTTCTGGTAATAATGTTACATTTAGTGGCTTTAAGCTTTCTGTGTCCTCTGAGTTAGCCTAAAGTAAGCCGCTTCTAGGGTTGAAGTTGCTCACGAAATATATAGGCGTAAACTAAATTCCCCAGTGTTAACCAGGGGAATTCTATTAGGGCGATATCCATCTCTTACCATTATTTGCTCAATCATCGCTGCAATAACTCCAGCGCACCGAAAGAACATCGGTAGTTATACAAGAGATACAGCCCAACTTTAAGGTAAAGAGTCAGTTAATGTTATTCTTGACTGCTGAAAATTATGAATAGGAATTTCAATTTGAAATTCAGTTCCCTTACCTAATGCAGAGATACAATTTAGTTTTCCCTGGTGCTTTTCGACAATAATCTGATGACTGATTGATAACCCTAAACCAGTTCCTTGACCAACAGGTTTGGTAGTGAAAAAGGGATTAAAAATCTGTTCCTGAATCTCTGACTTCATACCAGGGCCATTATCTTTGATACTAATTAAAAGCCTCTCGTTGTCTACAACTAAAGTTTTTATTTGAATAGTTGGTATTTTATTTGCAGACTGCCAATATTGCATATTATCTTTTAAGGCATAAATTGCATTATTGATAATATTCATAAAAACCTGATTCAACTGGTTTGCATAACAACTAATCTTAGGCAGTTGACCATATTCTTTAACTATCTGAATATCAGGTAACTTATTTGGTAACGCCAACTGATGATTTAGAATCATCAATGTATTATCTATGCCTTCATGAATATCTACAGATTTAATTTTTGCTTCATCTAGTCGCGAGAAGTTGCGTAAGCCCAGAACAATATCTGTAATTCGCTCACTACCTGTACTCATAGATGCTATTAACTTAGGCAAATCGTCACACAAGTACTCTAGTTCGATAGATTTTATTTTGGCTTCTATGGTGGGATTTATTTGGGGATACTGCTCTTGAAAAACTGCAATTAAATCTAGTAAATCATTGATATACTGATTTGCATATCTGAGATTACCAGCAATAAAACTCACAGGATTATTAATCTCATGGGCAATCCCTGCTACCATTTGTCCTAGACTTGACATTTTTTCACTATGAACCAGTTGAGCTTGTGTTTTTTGTAAGTCCAGCAAAGTTTTTCTTAATTCCGATGTTCGTTCTAAAACCTTTCGTTCTAACTCATTGTTAGCCTTTTGTAAAGCTGCTGCGGCTCTGTAGGTTTCTGTAGCAATACTGGCAATATGGGTGGCAGTTTTCAGAATTTCTAGATGATGCTGAGTTGGATGACAAGGAAATTTATGAGATATAGCAAATGTCCCTAAAACTTCACCATTTTGTGAAGTAAAAGGTGATGACCAACAAGCTCTGATGTTATAATTCAAAGCGAAATCTCGGAAATCAGCCCATAAAGGATCATTAGCAATATCAGTAGCAAATACTGAATCTCCTCTATGAGCAGCAGTACCACAAGAACCACAACATTCACCAATCATCAAACCATCAACACCCTTAGCAAATTCTTCTGGGAGAGTAGGTGCTGCTCCTCCCCGTAACTGCCGCTTGTCTTCATCTACAACTAAAATAGAGCAATATGCCCCAGGTAATTGTTGCTCTAGCAAGATACAAAGGTTGTTAAAAATTTCATATAAATTGACTCCAAACGCAACTTGTTCTAAAACTTGGCTTTGGGTGTAAACTAACGCTTCTGAACGCTTGCGTTCAATCGCTGTTGCTAAAATATGGGTTATAGATTGTAAAAAATGAACATCATCTGAAGAAAAAGTTCTTGCCTCAGTAGCATATACTTCTAGCAAACCTAAAGGCTTACTCTCACCTGGAATTAGCACACTCAAACCAGTAACGCTATCACCAGGAGAGGGAATAGTTAAATCATCGATCTGACAATTGGGTGTGTTACAATTAACAATTATCTGAGTATTATCCAAGAATTGTTGTACTTGCTGATTAGTTGTGACATTAATATCAGCAGAGTCTGTTTCTAAAGGTTTCTCCCCAACGCTAGCTACTTGACGCAAAGCATTACTATCTGAAAGTACTTGCCAGATTCTACTGTATTTAACATTTAGTATTTGAGCTACTAAACTAACTGTATCTTGGAACAAATACGATAATTCCAGTCCTGACAGTGCTTTCTGTCCAAGTGCATTCACTGCGGATTGATAGCTGAAATTCATCGATGAATTATCAAAATCATGCCAGTTATTGTTTGACTGATTTGTTTTGCTTGATGCCTGTAAATTTAAGTTCATAAACGAATATATTATTTGTTCTGCGTATCTAATAGTTCCCTAAAAAACTTAGAATCTCCCTCTACTTTTCAAAACTTTAAGATAATGGAATATTTATAAATCAAAGATAAAGTAGGTTAAGCACATCTAAAATAATCTTGACAAAAGCATTAGCTCATGTATGAAAACAATAATCAGATTTATCGTTTGATGTCATGTGCTGTTAATTACTTTTGATATGTTATTGCTTTTGCCCTTGGCGTATCTTCTCCGCAATAAGAAGGGTACAAAACAAAGTAAGCAGTTAAAGATTTAGCTGCCACATTTTCAGATGCCGCACAAATCATATTATTTTACAACTACCCATTGTGTGACAGGTGCCATTGCCCGCCAGCCCAAAAATTTCCCAATAGGTTCCGCCCGTTGAATAGCAATACGAGTCAAATCGCCACCGACTTGTTTATGCCATTGAAATAAAGTTTGCTCACCCTCTACCGTCACCACGTTTGCCACCAAACGCCCACCGGGCCGCAATGCTTCCCAACACACATCAAAAAGTCCCATTGCTGTCACTCCACCACCAATAAAAATCGCATCTGGTGCTGGCAAGTCTTTCAGGGTATGGGGCGCTTTTCCTTCAATGATTTGCAGATTTGGAGTACCAAGAGTGGCGGCATTATCGGCAATATAGAGTAGTCTAGATGAATTTTGCTCGATCGCGATCGCTCGACACCGAGCATTACTCCGCATCCATTCGATGGAAATTGAGCCACAACCCGCACCAACATCCCACAACAACGCTCCTGGTGTGGGAGCCAAAGCTGCTAGAGTAATCGCCCTAACTTCACGCTTTGTTAACTGTCCATCGTGGTGGTAGGCGTTATCTGGCAATCCTGGTAATCTTGGTAAAGGGATAACCCCAGTATCAGCAATACAATCAACTGCGATCGCATTCAAAGCCGCAACTTCAGTCTCACTCCAAGATGCAGCTGTGCCTTCTATAATTCTTTCATGATTGCCGCCCATACGCTCCAAGACGGTAATTTTGCTGCCACCATAGCCGCGATTTGTCAAAATTTTCGCAACAATGGCGGGTGTGTCCTTCCCTTCGCTCAAAATCAACAGTCGCGCTTTTGGGTAAATGTAAGACTGGAGTAGGGAGGATGGACGACCATTCAAACTCAAGGTTTCTACCTCAGTTAAAGACCATCCCACCCTGGCACAGGCGAGGCTAAAGGCTGAAGGTGCGGGGATAATGGTCATTTCAGAAAGGGGAATTCGCCGCATTAAGGTGACACCAATGCCGTAACACATCGGATCGCCGCTTGCGAGTACGCAGATTGACTGACCCCGACGCTGGATAATTTCTTCTACAGATACGCTAATGGGAGATGTCCAGACTAGTTTCTTACGCCCATCGTCTGTAGGCAGCATTGCCAAATGGCGATCGCCTCCGACGATTACTTTAGCTCTCTCGACTAGAGAACGAGCGATCGCACTTAACCCCTGTAATCCATCTTCCCCAATGCCGACGATAGAAAGCCATTTCTCTGTCATGCTAATTCATGATTAATAACTAAGATTTGACGCTAATTCTAATTCTGAATTATTGCGTCAATTTTGGTAGGATATAGTTCATAGTGCTGGATTGAAGATAGCAGGATGAACTCACTTCCAGAAATAGAAGCTGCTATTATGCAATTGTCTGAAGGGAAAATGCGGGATTTATCAAACTGGCTCCAAGAATATCTCAATGATGCTTGGGACAATCAAATTGAAGCAGATGCAAAATCTGGTAAATTGGATCAGTTAATCCAGCGTGCAAAAGCAGATATTGAAGCTAATCAGGTGAAACCGTTAGATGAAATCCTTAACAACCCCTGATTTTTGGCGCTCTTATGCTGCACTTTCACCTGAAGCTAAAGAGCAAGCTAGAAAGGCGTATCGTCTTTGGATTAATAATCAACTTCATCCGTCTTTGCATTTTAAAAAAGTAGGAAATAATTTGTGGTGGATATCGCGCACTAGCACTTAAGAATGGCGAGGATTATTACTGGATCTGGATTGGGTCACATGATGAGTATGAGGCATTGATTGGATAAGAATATTGCTGCCTTCATTTCTCACAAATTTTTTAAAAAGTCAACAGCAAACATTAGTACTTTGTCAAGCTAGTTTTGAGGGTTTGTAGTAAGGACTTTAGTGCTGAAAAATCAGGACTAAAGTCCTTACTACAAACTTTCTTACTTGATAACTGGTCACTGTTAAACCAGTGCTGCTGTTGCTTTCACAGCAAAAATTTTCTCAATCACATCTTCTACAACTTTATCTGGTGTAGAAGCACCAGAAGTTATTCCCACGACAATTTCTCCATCTGGCAACCAGTTTTCTGTAGTTATTAACTGCCCATTTAATTGTCGATGTTCTATCGAATCTCCTGATTTGATCCGTTCAACAGTATCAATGTGATAAGAAGGAATTCCCCGCTCAAAAGCAATTTGTTGCAATTGAGTAGTATTCGATGAATTAAACCCACCAATTACTACCATTAAATCTAATTTATGTTCCACCAATTCCAACATTGCATCTTGCCGTTCTTGGGTGGCATCACAGATAGTATTGAAGCTTTGGAAATGCTGGTTTAACTCTATGGGGCCATACTTCTGCAACATAGTCCGCTCAAAAAGCTTGCCGATTTGCTCAGTTTCGTCTTTAAGCATCGTAGTTTGGTTAGCAATCCCAACTCTTGCTAAATCACGATCGGGGTCAAATCCTGCTGAACAAGCTTTAGCAAATTTTGTCAGAAATTCTTCACGGTTGCCACCATTGATAATATAGTCAGCAACATATTGTGCTTCTTGCAAATTCAGCACAATTAAATACTTGCCAGCAAAGGAACTAGTTGCAACTGTTTCTTCGTGCTTATATTTACCGTGAATTATTGATGTATAATCGATTTTTTTGTGCTTTTCTACTGTATTCCAAACCTTAGATACCCAAGGACAAGTTGTATCAACAATTTTGCAGCCTTTATCGTGAAGGATCTGCATTTCTTGAACGCTAGCTCCAAAAGCGGGTAATATTACTACATCACCAGTGCCAACAACAGAAAAGTCTTTATTCTTTCCTTCAATGGGAATAAATTCTACTTCCATCTCCTGCATTCGCTGATTTACAGAAGGGTTATGGATAATCTCGTTAGTAATCCAGATGTGTTCTGTGGGGAAGTGCTGACGAGTTTCGTAGGCCATGGCCACAGCCCGTTCTACACCCCAGCAAAAACCAAAGGCTTGTGCTAGTCGAATTGTCACATCACCCCGTTGCAGGATGTAATTGCGATCGCGAATTTCTTGAATCAAGTTACTCTGATATTCAGATTGCAACTGGGTAGCAACTTCTGCTTGATGACCAAAGCCCTTGCGATTGTAATTTTCTGAATGTTGCAGGCTGCGCTTAAAAGCTTTTGTATCCATTAGATTTGTCTACTTCAACCACTATTTTTTATTTTCTCGCGCCCAGACGAGATTTATACACAGTTGTATTCAAAAATATTATCAGAGAGGGGGAAAGGGAAAAGGATAAGAGGTAAAAGGAATTAATGTCTTTACCCTTTAACCTTTAACCTTTTCCCCTCTTCTTCTTGCTGGGATTTTAATTCGATTTCGCTATAAATCTGCAATGCAGAACGCCAAACTATATACCCTTCAGGACTTAAATGTAAGCCATCAGTAGTAAATTCGCGGCGGAGATTTCCTTGCTTGTTAGTAAACAGGGGATATAAATCAAGATACTTAACACCTTTTTTGGTAGATATGCTTTGCAGTTGCTGATTCAACCCCTGAATGCGACTATTGGCAACAGCTAGAAGTTTATCTCGTCCTTTCCAGGTTGCTTCCTCTGCCCCATGCGGCAAAATCGATTGCACAACAATTTGCGCGGTGGGATGCCTCTTTCGGAGGTAATTGATAATTTGTCGCTGATTATCTAAAATTTCCTCGTTGTTCACCCCCCGAATTAGGTCATTAATGCCAATCATCACAAAAATGACCTCTGGTTTGCTGCGGTCAAATATTTTCAACCTGTTTAAGAGTCCATTACTGGTTTCGCCAGAAATCCCTTGATTGAGCCAAGTTTTACCTTCGGGTAATAACTCAGGGGGAAACCATAAACTCAGAGAATCTCCCGCCAGGATGGTTAAATGCGGAGGACGTTGGTCAGCAGCGACCTTGGCTTCTTGCTTGAGAATGTCTACCCACTCTTGGTAAGTGAGTTGATGACGGCGACCCAAATCAGGTGTAGCAATTTGGGTTGAGTTGTTCAGGTTAATTTGTTCTGGGGATGTTACAATCCCAAAAAAAGCGGACAATCTCTGCTGTTGCCAAATTAGCAGGATGACCGCCAACATTAGGATGCCGTTAGTTAACAGCGAGAAAAATGCCCAGATAGGAAAGGTTTTTGCAGAAGTAGACACGACTAGCGAAATTTACCAATTATTTGAATCAAATTTTAACGCTAGCGATCGCAAATTACACAATCTTAAATTGGAGAGTGGGAAATGGGGGGCAGAGGGAGCAAAGGGGAAATAACCAATGCCCAATTCCCAATTCCCACTAAACTAAGTTGGACGATCGCCAAACTCGGAATTGTAACCTTCTTCGCCGTGTTCGTTGATATCCAAACCTTGCAATTCTGCTTCTTCTTTGACACGCAGCCCGATTGTAGCATCGATAACCTTGAGAATAATCCACGTACCAACACCTGCGATCGCATAAGCAACGGCAATTGCTAATAGTTCAATTCCCAATTCACCAAAATTACCACGCAGCACCCCGTCTTTTCCTGCGCCGTTGACTTGAGTTGTGGCAAAGATAGCTGTTAAAATAGCCCCCACTGTACCACCTACGCCATGCACGGGATAGGTATCTAAAGCATCGTCAATTTGCAGCTTGTGCTTGAAACTCACAGCATAGAAGCAAACAAAGGCGGTAATGAAACCAATTAAAATCGCTGATAGCGGTGTCACAAATCCGGCGGCAGGAGTGATACCTACTAAACCAGCAACGGCTCCTGTCGCTGCTCCTACAGCTGTCGGTTTACCCCGTAAAACTGCTTCTAAAATTAGCCACATTAAAGCTGCCGCCGCCGCCGCCGTATTGGTGGCAACAAAGGCTGTTGTTGCTAAATTCGTTGTTAAGTCACCAGAAGTTCCACTAGCAACACTTAGGGCACTCCCAGCGTTGAAACCGAACCAACCAAACCAGAGCAAGCCAGCACCCAGCAAGATGAAAGGAACGTTGTGCGGCGGACTAAGGCGATCGGGATGGGTTTTCCGAGGGCCAAGGACGATCGCTGCTACCAGAGCAGAAATACCAGAACTAATATGAACCACTGTGCCACCTGCAAAGTCGAGGGCACCCAATCCACCATATAAACCCAAGAATCCACCTTTCGCCCATACCATGTGGGCTAGAGGGGCGTAAACAAAGGTTGACCACAGCAGTACAAACAGCGAATAGGCGCGGAAACTCATCCGCTCAACGAGTGCCCCAGAAATTAAAGCTGGGGTGATAATGGCAAACATGGCTTGATAAATCGTGAATGCCTGGTGGGGAATCGTTCCAGCATAAGAGACTACATCAGCATATTTGGGGTCTGCTGCTTTGAGCGCATCTTCATAAGGCAGGTGCGGCAAGTAGCCTTGAGTCTCTAAACCGACACCGTTCAACCCAAACCATTGCAACCCACCAATGAAAGGCAATCCTGGTGCGAAAGAAAGACTATAACCCCAGAGAATCCAGGTAACTCCCACGATCGCCATCAAGACAAAACTCATCATCAATGTGTTTAAGATATTGCGCGATCGCACAAATCCACCATAGAAGAATGCCAATCCTGGTGTCATTAACAGCACAAGTGCTGCTGAAATCAGCATAAATGCCGTATCTCCAGTATCAGCAGCAGGTGGAGCAGCGGCTGGTGTTTGAGCAAAAGCATTGCCCATCACAGGTACTCCCAAAAACAGTAGGGTCATAGCCCCAATCATCACAACTTTCTTCAACACTTCTTTTTCTTCCTAAGCACCAACGATTTGTATCCTTAACTACATTTGATTACTTTTTGCTACATATTTTTGTCTTAAAAGTTACTTAACTTTAATTTTCTGGAAATGTTAACAAAAATATAATCCTAATTGTAGTTGCCAAAATCGAACCAAGGGTGTAGTGATGCAATGATTGCATCTTTTTGTGCAGGATAGCATTTTATGCAAACGCTACAAAACTCCAAATTTTTAGTTACTTACTGTTACAAATCAAGATACTTGTAAAAATTGATAATTATTATCAATTTTCAGAAAATTTGTACAAATTTACCATGAATTATCTTTATATCTACGCATTTATGCGGGAGATATACAGATGGTTGCTTATCTTCGGCTGATTATTAAAAAAACCTTGGCGATTTTTGGTCAGGTAATTATGTGTTCAGGGAATTCCAGCAAAAAAACATCCCATCTCCAGATAGCACAGATATGGTATCCCAATACTCCTCGCTTTGTGCATTTTTAATTCGGAATCGGCTTTTGGGTAAAGGGTACTGGGTTTGGGCTAAAGGTTTTTCCTTTCCCCCGCCCCTTATCCTCAGAGGGGGCCCCACCTTCCCCTTTTCCCCAAAACTCGAGAAGTATTGTATGGTATCCAACAAATATACAAATAATTTGGGATAATTTATTTTTTGTTAGTCTCTGAAAAGCCTGAAAAGCGGGTATTACAAAATTTATTAATCCAGAAGTTTTACTCAAGGTCTGGGTGCAAACATGATAATTAGAACACTAACTAAAGCTAAACATGCTCCGATGAGATCGTAGCGGTCTGGAGTTACACCGTCTACCTTCCAACCCCAAAACATTGCTATTGCGATAAATACACCACCGTAAGCAGCATACACTCTGCCAAAATTTGCCGATTGAAAAGTTGCAATAATCCCATAGAAAGCTAAAGCAATTCCCCCCAATATACCCCACCAGAACGGCTTACCTTCACGCAACCACAACCAGATTAGGTAGCCACCTCCAATTTCAAATAAACCAGCCCACAAAAAATACAGCAGAGACTTAATCATTTGACAAATTTCTTCATCAGCTAGAACTCAGTGAAATTACGCTAACGCTTTTAACTAAACTATTGTCATTAATTGAAGTAAGTTTATTGACCTGGGCATTGGCATTGGATATTAGGTATTAGGCATGGTGGGCAATCTCCTTGTCTCCCCTTTAATCTCCCTTATTTCCCTGCTTCTTCCCCAGCGCCCAGAATATAGATAAGGCTTAAGGATGAAAGCACCATTACCTAATAACGAAATACAGAGAATCGAGACACTTTTGGAGTATAAAATTCTTGACACACCATCTGAAGCTACCTTTGATGACCTCACCCGTTTAGCTTCGTATATTTGTCAGACTCCTATTGCCTTAATTAGCTTAATTGATACAAATCGCCAGTGGTTTAAGTCAAAAGTCGGTTTAGATGTCTTAGAAACACATCGAGATTTTGCATTCTGTAGCCATGCTATTTTACAGCCTGATGTTTTTGTTGTGTCTGATGCAACTGATGATGAAAGGTTTGCCACCAACCCACTAGTTACATCTAACCCAAATATTAGATTTTATGCTGGTGTACCTCTGACTAACCCTGAAGGATATGCTTTAGGAACTCTATGTGTGATTGATTACATACCACGAGAACTTACTCCAGAGCAGATAGAGGCATTACGAATATTAGGTCATCAAGTCATCAAGCAACTGGAATTACGCCGAAATTTAGCAAGTTTGGTACTTGTTACCAAGAAAAACAAACAGACGCAAAAGGTAAGTAAACAATTTTTTAAAAAGATTGCAGCAGGTTTTGGTGTCGCGTCGGTAATTTTAGTTTTGATTGGGGTAGTTTCCTATCAAAATACAATAGTATCTACTAATAATCCCAGTATATTAAAAAATACTTCTCAAAAACTCAACAATTTAGAAGAACTACTATCTCAAATAAAGGATGCGGAGACTAGGCAACGTAGTTACATTATTACTGGAAAACCAACTTATCTAAAACCCTATCAAGAAGCAGAGGCGGCGTTTCAGGTAGTACTGACAAATAAAAGTCAAAATCTCATGGATGATATCCGCAAGGAGATCAATGAGATAGAGAACCAGGAAAGAGAGCAGCATCAGCAACTTTCACAAACAGCAAAAGCTTGGACTCGCCAAACAACTGTGACAATTGCGATCGCTATTTGCCTCAGTTTTCTTGTTCTGACTGTAGTTTACTACTTCATTTATCATGAGGTGACAGAGCGCAAAAGGGCAGAAGAAAGCTTAAATCAAGAACGTAACTTTATCTCCGCAGTCCTTCATACAGCCAGTGCATTAGTAATAGTTCTCGATTCTCAAGGGCGAATTGTTCGTTTCAACCAAGCTTGTGAGCAAATAACGGGTTACTCCTTCGATGAGGTGAGGGGTAGGTATATATGGAACTTATTGCTAATTCCTGAAGAGGTGGAATCAGTGAAAGCAGTTTTTGAGGAATTGCTAACTGGTAGAGGTTTTTTGGAATATGAGAACCATTGGGTAATGAAGGATGGCAGTCGCCGACTTATTGCTTGGTCGAATACCTTCTTAAAAGACTATGAAGGAGCGGTGGAATACATTGTTAGCACTGGCACTGACATCACAGATAGCAAACGAGTACAACAGCATTTAACTGCACAATATGCTGCAACCTGCGTTTTGGCAGAGTCTACCACAATCAACGAAGCTAACCCTCGAATCTTACAAGGAATCTGCGAGAGTTTAGGATGGGATTTAGGTGAAATTTGGATGGTCGATCAGCAAGCAAATGTGCTGCGTTTTCTTTCCATCTGGCATAAAGCATCCCTTGAAGTGCAAGAATTTGAAGCACTGAAGCGGCAAACCACTTTTATAGAAGGAATTGGACTACCTGGGCGTGTTTGGGCTAGTTCTGAAGCTGTTTGGCTTACTGATGTCGTCACGGATCTGAATTTTCCTTATTTTAAAATCGCGGCTCAAGTAGGGCTACACGCAGCTTTCGGTTTTCCAATTCGGACTGGTAACAAAATTCTGGGCGTGATTACCTGCTTCAATTGTGAAATCAAACCTGCTGACCAAGATTTAGTTAACACGATGAATTCTATTGGTGAGCAAGTAGGCCAATTTATTCAGCGTAAGCGGGCTGAAGAGGAATTACAACGCCAAAACTTGCGATCGCAACTTTTTACCGAAATCACCCTCAAAATTCGCCAGTCTTTGCAAATCGAAGAAATTCTCGAAATCACTGTCAAGGAAGTACAAAAGATTCTCCAAACTGACCGAGTTTTAATCTATCAGCTTTTACCAGATGAATCTGCAACCTCCGTTGTTGAAGCAGTAATTTCTGGCTTACCAGAAATCAAAGAGCAAAATATCACCGCCCCTTACTTACGAGCAGAATACCTACAACAGTACTATCTACAAAAGTACCGTCAAGGAGAGATTTTAGGACTGGCTGAGTTAGATTTACTCGAAGTCCAACAAAGTGACCTGAAATTAATCCAACAGTTTGGGGTCAAAGTCAACTTTGTTGTACCTATTTTGGTCAAAGAAGAACTTCGCGGTTTGCTCATAGTCCATCAGTGTGATGATTCTCACCAATGGTCTAGTTTTGAAACTCATCTCTTGCGGCAAATAGCTGACCAAGTAGGCATTGCTTTAGCCCAAGCTCAACTTTTAAAAGCAGAAACTCGTCAGCGAGAAGAACTTGAAATTGCCCGTCACCAAGCGGAATTAGCTTCTCAGACTAAAAGTGCTTTTTTGGCAAATATGAGTCATGAAATTCGCACTCCCATGAATGCTGTCTTGGGGATGACCAGTTTGGTTTTAGATACTCCTTTAAATCCAGAACAACGAGATTTTATTGAAACAATTCGGGTTAGTGGAGATGCCCTTTTAAGTTTAATCAACGAGATTTTGGATCTTTCCAAACTTGAAGCTGGAGAAATGGCTCTCGAAACTCTAGATTTTAACCTATCCACTTGTGTTGAAGAAGTGGTGGGATTATTAGCTCCATCAGCCCATAGTAAGGGATTAGAAATTTCTGCACTACTTTATAGCAACGTCCCTATTCACCTCAAAGGCGATGCTAGTAGGTTACGGCAAATTTTGATGAACCTAATTAGCAACGCTATTAAATTCACTAGCGTTGGTGAAGTCGTAGTGCAAGTAGAATTGCGATCGCCTTTGGCAAAGCCATCGCTTTCCTCTACAACAGCCACTATCCATTTTGCCATTATAGATACAGGTCTTGGCATTAGCCCTGAAGACCAACACAAAATCTTTACGCCATTTACCCAAGTGGATGCTTCTACCACTCGCAAGTATGGTGGTACCGGTTTAGGATTAGCTATCTGCAAACAACTGGTGACTTTGATGGGAGGAGTAATTGGGCTGGAAAGTCAGAGGGGGAAAGGATCTAAGTTTTGGTTTGAGGTGCCTTTTGCCAAACAACTTGAACCTATTTTGCCAAACTCCGATAGCTTCTTGCCTGCGACACGTTACACGAAGGTCAAGAGCGAAGACGGATTTTTGAACAATCGCCGCTTGTTAGTGGTAGATAGTAATGCCACTAATTGCAAAATTATCTATCATCAAGCTATCGGTTGGGGAATGCAGGTAGATCAAGCTGACAGTGTTGCTGCTGCACTCATTGCTATTCAGGAAGCTTCTGAGCATGATAATTCTTATGATGTCGTCTTGGTTGATATGCAAATGGCTCAAACTTCTGGCATGACTTTAGAAGAACAAATTAAAGCCAATTCTGCAATTACTAAAATACCTTTGATTATACTCACCTCTATTAATCAACGCACCCAATTGCAACGAGCGCTCAAAATAGGATTTGCTGCTTATTTAGTCAAACCCGTTAAGCCCTCTCGACTCCTTGATACCATTATGAATATTCTAAAAACTCAACCTCAATCAGAAGAAGGGTCTAAAGGAAAAAGGCTAGAGGCTAACACAAAAATCACAAGTACAGAAACTTCCAGCATTCTTACTTCCTCTGCTGCGAATCTCTCTACTCAATTCCAGTTAAGAATTCTTTTAGCTGAAGATAATTTGGTGAATCAAAAAGTCGCCCTGAAGCAACTTCAGAGTTTAGGCTACAAAGCCGATGTTGCTGCCAATGGAGAGGAAGTTTTGCAGCTATTAGAAAAAATTCCCTATGATTTGATTCTAATGGATTGCCAAATGCCAATTCTTGATGGTTTAGAAACCACAAAAGAAATTCATCGTTGGCAAGAAGACGCTTTTGCTCTGCGTCGTCGTCCTGTGGTAATTGCGATGACGGCTAATGCCATGAAAGAAGACCAACAAATGTGTCTCAATGCAGGAATGGATGACTATCTGAGTAAGCCAGTGTTTAAAGAAAAATTGGCTGCCACTCTAGAGCATTGGACAGGCGTTATCCTCTCAAAAAAAGAGGCAGTTGTTGATGAACAGACAGTTTCCGCCACAAACAACGACACAATTGATTGAGAAGACTTGCATCGGATATCGGAAAATGATGGAGAATTTGAATTAAATAGGTAGTTCAATAGTTAGTAATAGTCTGCGGTGTCCAGGTAGGGCCATTGCAAGATGGCCCTTCTGGTTTCCAGATCAGCATATCTAAGCAGATTTGCCGCATATCCATGTTTTTTGTCCAAGCATGATAGACAACATACTCATTCTTACGCTTGTATTCAGATCCCCCCTAGCCCCCCTTAAAAAAGGGAAAATAACCTCTCGAAGTCTTCCTTTTTAAGGAGGATTTAGGAGGATATAAAGTTTTGGATACCTCAGTCACCACTTTTCAAACAACTTCTAACAGTCCTTAATTACGAATTACGAATTACTTTAATTTACTACCTGGCTGCCATGACTGCGGGGGTCATCTTGACTAGCTGTTGGTGCTACTGGGGCTGAAAATTTGGAAACTTTCCCGCTAGCTTGAGCATAAGGAAGAGACGAACCAGTAACCAAAGCTTCTAAATTACTAGCCATTATTGTGTGGGGTTGATCGCCGATCGCTTGAGCTATGGTTTCCCCTTGCTGACTCAAAAATACAAAATGGGGAATCCCATCTACCCGATATTTCAACATTTCCGGTAGCCACTTGGTATTATCCACATTCAGCATGACAAAATTCATCTTGTCAGCATACTCTGTTTCTAGTTGAGTGATATCTGGTGCCATTTTCTGACAGACAGTACACCAATCAGCATAAAACTCTACTAGAGATGGTTTGCCGTTGTTGATGGCTACTTCTAATGGTGTGGACGAATCGCTTAACTTGGCTAGAGTTGCTGAGGTTGTTTCAGTTCGCAATCCTAAGACGAGGGCAACGCTAAGAGCGATCGCTACCATTACAACTAAGAAGTTTCTCAAACGCTTCCCTAATGAAGATTCAGACTTATCGGGAGAATTAACAGGTGAATCAGTACTCATAACAGAATTATTAAAACTTATTAAGCAATTTCTTCTCTAGTCTAGCTGACTCCAGCCGCTCTTTAATACGTAATTTCATACTCAAAATGGGTATTAGGGGCTATTTATAAAGTAAAAATAAAATTCTTGTAGGGTTTGTTAGGCGCATATTTCGATATACTTTATTACGAAAAATATGACTCTCGCGCCTAACGCACCATGTTATGTAGTAGGGAAAACCCTACTTAAGATTTATGCCACTCATAACTTAGTGTTTTTATGAAGAAGGGGGAAGGAGGAAAGGTAAAAACCTCGCCCCTTGTGGGCGACCTGTTCATCCCTTTCCCCTTTCCCCTTTTATTTACCAAAGCGACGCTCTATATCATCTGCTTGAGATCCACCGCGAACTGAGTTAATCCGTAACGAGGTCTTATCTTTAGAAATGTTATAAGTTAAAGGCTTTGTCTTAGATATTCGCGTTTCACCCTCTTTAGCCAAAGTCTGAGGTGGATACTTAATAATTAAAGCTTTGATTGCCTCAATCCGTTTGGGTACTGCTGGATGAGTTGTATCAAATTCAGAACCAGGAGTTTGAGCCAAAACCTGCATTACTCTCAAACATCCTTCTGGTTCAAAGCCTGCTTTCACAGAAGCTATGTAGCCAATTTCATCAGCTTCAAACTCTTGTTGTCGTTCTTGTTCTGCTAAACGCTGTTCTAACTCTTTTTTCTTTTTCTCGACAATCTCATTAATGCGTTGCTGTGATTCTACTTGTCGTTGAGCGCCTTGATTACCAAGAACTGAACCCAGCAAACCACCAAAAGTTCCTCCAACTACACGATTCACAACGGCACCGCCAACATTAGCAGCTGTTGACTCTTGGTTTGCAGCTTCTCTTTCTCCCAGTACTTCTTTGGTTGCTTCTTCTTGAATTTTGGCAATTAACTCAGTTTTTTTAGCTTCACCGACAGCAATGTGACGCTTGGTGTGATGTCCCATTTCATGGGCAACTACACAAGCTAATGCTGAAGAATCACCAGCTAACTGGTCAAGTATGCCATCGTAAATAGCAACCAAATTAACGTCACTTGCATAGGCATTGACATCATACTTGGGAACAGCCACAACCCGCCAAGGACGATTATCTAATTCGTTGGCACGTGCTACTCTATCTATGACGCGATAGAGGGTATAAAAATCTTCAGGTAATTCTTTTTTAGCTTGCTGGTAAATTGTTGTAGCTATGGGTGCTGCTTTCTTTGGTTGGACTGGTTTAGCCTGGACTGGCACCATTGCACTGAACAAAAGTAGGCACGCAGAACTAGTAGTTAGAAGTCTTCTATCCCAGTTAAGCATTATTGTTGATACCTCTGCAATATAAGGATTATTTTTATACAATAATGCAAAATATATTTTGTGTAAATTTAAGGTTTACAAAAGTACTACAAAACAAAGTCCACCTGAGCAAGGTTAGCCATAAAAACCTTAACGGTTGAGGAACGAAACCCAACATCAAGCGTTACTTGTTGGGTTTCACTTTTTACGGGACACTACGCGAACGTTCAACCCAACCTAGGATTATTGTTAAGCTGTTATGTATACAACTTGCACTATCAGGGCGCTCATGTTACCCACCCCACAATCATATTGAAAAAAATATTAGTGCAAATTAAAGGCACAACAGCTTAACTATCCATCCTTTCCTACTCCCTATTGCCTGCTCACACAAGTAAATATAGCTACGTTGCGCGAACAAGAATCAAACCGGATTCCTATATAAAGAGTTTCTACCTTCTGCCTTAAAATCTGTAGATTTGTACTTTATGCAAAAGAAAACTGCTGTATTTACAGTTTGTGCTGGCGTAATTGGTCTACTATGTATTCTTCAAGTTCTTGTTTTTCTCTGTTACTAGCCTTTCGTTGATAAGTTCTTCCTGTTTCTTGCATAAACTTACGTTTTTCGGTTGGAGAAGATTTGAGTTTACCTCCAGATGCCTGCATCTTTTGCTGTAATTCTTCCCAAGTCTTCTCACCTACACTTTCACCTAGTTTTACTAGTGCCTTGGGTAGTAATGTTTTTGCCTCTCTTTGAAAATCTTCTTCTGTCTCAAGGGAAGCGAAATCTATTTTGCTGAAGTCGAGATCGATGTGAAATTTACTCATAGAATTGTATTTGTTTGTTTAATGATTATTGCCATAATGGGAATCTGCGAAGATTACTTATCGACATTTTTGTCAGATGATGAGTATCAGAATTGAAATATATCAAATTATCAGTCTGCAATCCACCAGAATCCTCAAAAGCACAATTTTTTCTTGGTGCATCTTGGCTCAAATAATGGTTGTATCTCAGATAATTATTGATTTTAGCGATTTTTAAAGAATAATTTAAGGCTTTTATATCAAAAGGAATATATATCTAATTAATACAAGCCTAAGCAGGTTAGCAGTATTAAAAATGCTATCTTAAAGGCAAAGGTCATTTGCTCAATTTTTCAGGAAAACGCTATGACTACAACGCTCAGAGAACTTAATTCTATTGAGTCATTGCTAGGTAAAGAGGCTGAAGACCTGCTTACCTACAAAGCAAAGGTTTCTCAAGATTTACTACATTTACCAGGGCCAGATTTTGTAGATCGAATCTGGATCAACAGCGATCGCAATCCTCAAGTGTTGCGTAATCTCCAGCTACTTTATTCTACTGGTCGTCTGGCAAACACAGGTTATCTCTCGATTTTACCTGTAGACCAAGGCATTGAACATTCTGCGGGTGCGTCTTTTGCGCCCAATCCAATTTACTTTGACCCAGAAAATATTGTCAAATTAGCGATCGCCGCAGGTTGCAATGCGGTTGCTACCACTTTGGGGACATTAGGTATCGTTTCGCGTAAGTATGCCCACAAAATTCCCTTTATTGCTAAAATCAATCACAACGAATTGCTGACTTTCCCCAATCAATTTGACCAGGTATTGTTTGCTGATGTGGAACAAGCTTGGAATTTAGGGGCCGCAGCCGTCGGTGCGACAATTTACTTTGGTTCAGAGCAGTCTACCAGACAAATTCAGGAAATCAGCAAAGCTTTTAAACGCGCCCATGAATTAGGGATGGTAACTATTCTCTGGTGCTATCTGCGGAACAACGCTTTTAAACAAGATAAAGATTACCACCTTGCTGCTGACCTCACCGGGCAGGCAAATCATTTGGGTGTAACCATTGAAGCCGACATTATTAAACAAAAGTTACCAGAAAATAACAATGGTTACGGTGCAATTGCTAAAGCCACTGGTAAGAGTTACGGAAAAACTGATGAGCGCGTTTATACAGAATTGACAACCGATCACCCAATTGATTTAACTCGTTACCAAGTACTAAATTGCTACTCCGGGCGCGTAGGGTTGATTAATTCTGGTGGTGCGACTGGTAAAAACGACTTCGCCGAAGCAATTCGCACCGCCGTGATCAACAAACGCGCTGGTGGTTCGGGATTAATTTCTGGGCGAAAGACCTTCCAACGTCCCTTTGAGGAAGGTGTGAAGTTATTTCATACCATTCAAGATGTTTACTTATCGCCAGATGTGATGATCGCTTAGGGAGTGGAGAAGAGGCAGGGAAAGCAGAGGGACAAGGGGACAAGAGGACAAGGTGACAAAAGTTTAGAACTTACAACAAGTCTTTCCCCTTGTCCCCAATTCTCATTGTCCTCTTGTCCTCTTTCCCATTCCCAATTCCCAATTGCCATTTCCCATTGCTATCTAAACATTTCTCACTAAGAAATCTGGTTGACCACAACTTTTTCGCGATCGCTTCAAAATCTCAGCGCTACAAATACCAGGTTCACCGTTTTTGGAATAACAAAAGAAAACTTCTTGCAAAAATCTCCCCGAGCCAGAACAAAAAGGTGCTATACCATCAGCAGTAATTTGATTATTCGCACTCACAAATGAATTTTTAAAATTTGTAATTGTGGTACGCACGGGTTTATCAGGACTATTATAAGCTGCGGGAATAGCGATCGCATCTTTTAACTTTTTACTCAATCCCAAGTATTCCACAGGAGTTTTCCCCGAACAAGTACCATGTTTTTCCCATTCATGATCGTAAAGTTTATCACTAGGATACAAATTGGGAAACCGTTGCTTTACTTGCGACGGTAGTTTTTGCGTGGAACAATTAGCAGGATAACCAGTTTGGTACTGCGGCCACAAACCATGTAGTACAAAACCCAGTTTCCTTCCAGAACCACACTGCTGTGGGTCACGATTACCATTTGTCGCGCAATAATCCGGCGACCACGAGAGTGTCAGCACATAAAAATCAAATTTACCCGGAGTACCGCGATTTTGAGCAATGGCAGCATTAGGTATAAAAAGATTAGTAATTAACAGAGAAGATGCAATTAAAAGTTTCTTAATCTGCATAAAAACAGTTAGTTTGCACTAAAAATAAAGTTATATACGATACATTGTTAAGAGTCAATAATCAAACTGCTTTGCAAAGTCATTTGTCATTAGGGATGGGGCATTGGGAATTGGGAATGGGAAAGAGGACAAGAGGACAAGGAGAATTGGGGACAAGGGGAAAGACTTGTTGTAAGTTCTAAACTTTTGTCCCCTTGTCCTCTTGTCCCCCTGCCTCCCCCGCTCCATTCCCCATTGCTCAACGAATTCAGAAAAAGCAAATCTCGGTAATGATTCTGAGATATCCTTAGATAAGTGAAAGATTTGCCAAAATATAGTAAGAATGAAGCTGGCAGCAAGAGTAAGTCAGGTAACACCTTCATTGACCTTAGCGATCGCAGCCAAGGCTAAGGCACTGAAGGCAGAAGGAATAGATGTTTGTAGTTTTAGCGCTGGAGAACCAGATTTTGACACCCCAGCGCATATTAAAGCCGCAGCAGTCAAAGCTTTGGATGAAGGCAAAACCAAGTATGGTGCAGCAGCCGGAGAACCAAAGTTAAGGGAAGCGATCGCCCATAAGCTCAAAAATGATAACGGTCTTGATTACAAGTCGGAAAATGTTATCGTCACTAATGGCGGTAAGCATTCTCTGTACAACTTGATGGTGGCGCTAATTGATCCAGGTGATGAGGTAATTATCCCTGCACCCTACTGGCTAAGTTATCCCGAAATGGTGACTTTAGTCGGTGGAGTTTCGGTAATTGTGCCCACAGATGCCACGACGGGTTATAAAATTACTCCCGAAAAACTCCGTAAAGCAATCACCCCCAAGACAAAGTTATTTATCCTCAACTCTCCATCTAATCCCACAGGGATGGTTTACACGCCAGATGAAATCAAAGCACTGGCGCAGGTAGTAGTTGATGCAGATATCTTTGTTGTCTCTGATGAGATTTACGAAAAGATTCTCTACGACGGTGCAGAACATATCAGCATCGGTTCTCTAGGGAAGGAAATTTTTGACCGCACTTTGATCAGTAATGGGTTTGCGAAAGCTTATTCTATGACTGGTTGGAGACTCGGCTATTTAGCGGGGCCAGTGGAAATTATTAAAGCAGCAAGTACCATCCAAGGGCATAGTACATCTAACGTGTGTACCTTTGCTCAATATGGTGCGATCGCAGCCCTACAAAGTTCTCAAGATTGCGTCGAAGAAATGCGCCAAGCCTTCGCCAAACGCCGACAGGTAATGCTAGACAGACTCAACGCAATTCCCGGATTGAGTACCGCAAAACCAGATGGCGCGTTTTATCTGTTCCCTGATATCAGCAAAATCGGTCTAAAATCCCTAGAATTTTGTGACGCTTTGTTGGAAAAACATCAAGTTGCAGTCATTCCTGGAATTGCTTTTGGCGCTGATGACAACATTCGCCTTTCATACGCTACAGATATGGCAACCATTGAAAAGGGAATGGATAGGTTAGAGAAATTTGTCAAGTCACGTATTTAGTTGTCATTTATCATTTGTGAGGAGAATTTATTAACTCTTCAATTTTTTACTCCACCTTTTCTACTCAGAACTGGTGGAGTTTATTTTCAAGCTTCAAATTAGTTCCCAAAATACTTTACTTAGAACTTATTAAACGTGGAAAGGACTTGATGAGTACAATTCCTCCAACTAAGGCAAAAATTGATCCTAAGCTAGTTAACATAACAGGTAAAAACCATAAACTTAGCCAAGACTTTATCATGGCAGAATTTGGCTTTTCAGGACTGTATAATATTTCAACCTGCTGTCCTTTAGAAAATTCTGGTGGGTTGCTGCCTGAATTTGATTCAAAAACCGTTGTTTCCCCAGAACGAGCAGTAAATTTTATTACTGGATAGTAGGCATAAGAAGCACGACCTTTTCTATCAGTTGATGAACGTTGCACCAAATCAATTATTGTCCCTTGCGCTGGTATTGCTGAGGTAAGAAAGGAACGAGTATTCAATGCAATCATGATTCCCGTAACAGCAATTATACTGCCAACACCGCCGAATATTGAACCAAATATACGAAAGAACTTTGTATCTTCATTCATAAAATGCTGACCTGTTCCAATATTTAAAGACTGACAATGATTTGCTTAAATCTAGAGTTCCATGTATACATTTTTCCATAAATTTCACGTGACCAAGTTTCATCTGAATGAAATTAGGTAATATGGCTCTTCAGTTCCTTTTATGGAGTCGAATAATAAATAAAATCTAATCAAAGCCTATGTTCCTTGCTATGACTAGATTTTAAATTTTTGAGCCTTTCTATAAAACGGCTATTTTAATGCTATAACATAAAACCAACGCAAGAGCCGGTAATCTTGAACCTGGGTATAAAACTGATCAGAAAGCTCTCAATCGTTTCATTACTGAACTAATCGGTTCAGTTTAGCTTTTTGGGAATTTGCCAATGGTATCTCATTCCTGGAAGATTTACCAACAAGTTTCCAGAAAGGCAATACCAAATTCAAGACTGCTCACTATTTTTAGGATATTTCCGTATAAATACTTAAGGTTCTTAAATTCAAATATTTGTTTTCTTAAAGAAGAAATACTGAGAGAAATTAAATTAGTTATCAAATACTGACCAAAACCCTTATTTAATAAGCAATAAGTGTGAATTCATTTTAACTTGATATTTAAATATTTTTCCATGTCTATTCATTGTATTTATTTAATCAACTTAAAGATTTGAATTAGCCTCTAGATATTTTAAAAAAAGTTTGTCACAATGATTAGCAACAACTCAAACCTTTTCCACTAAACTTTGCATGATATATTCACAGCACACATTAAAAACAATCATGTTATTTGTTTTATGATCTATATAGCTTTAGAGTTGTTAATTATTGAAATAATCTTTTAATATAGCAATCATAATTTCCTTGTTAGTCTTATTTGTAATCTCTTTTGAACACACTCTAATTTTAGATAATTACCTCATTAAAGGAGCAACCTCTTAAAAATAGGTATAAACTCAATTTTGTAACCTCATAGCTAGAATTATCTGCTTTTACTGAAAGTCTTGTTTAGCAAGGATTATAGTTGTTTTTATCTAGGGTGGCTGAGAGTCTATAACATTTGCTTTTAATTATGCGGTTAGTTCGTCAAAAAACCATTTATTTTAGAGTGAAATAGGATTGCCATAGCAATTATGAATGAGTCGATAAAATCTCATGTTATTCTCCCTGTATTTTCTGCACTCTGCGATTAAATCATTTTTTAACTGATTTAGTACTACTATATAGCATCTCAAATCATCAATTAACTGCGTGGAAATAAACGTTGTAAACATTATGAATTTTTCCATAGCTTTGCATTGGATTTTTATTATCAGTGCTGTTTTATCTACCTAAAATCCCACATTCTTTTGATCAAACGTATATATAAAATAAAAAGAAATGAATACTCAAAACACCCAAATCGATAAAACAGTTGTTTCTTTAATCGAATTCAACTGTCAAAAATATCATGATGAGCTAGCAGTAATTCTAGATAATCAACAGTTGACTTACGGAGAATTACAACAGAGGGCAGAACAGTTATCTCGGTATTTAATAGCACAGGGTTTCCTAAAACCTAATAGTTTCGTTGGACTGTGCATAGAACCTTCTTTTGAAATGGTTATTGCTATCTATGCCATTTTGAAAGCAGGTGCAGCTTTTGTTCCCCTTGACCCAGATTTACCCCGCCAGCGACTTAGTTACATGATTGCGGATGCTAAATTAACCACGATTCTGACACAGCAAAAGTTTGCTTTTGATATTGAGCCAGCGATGCGGCAGAGTGGTTTAAATGGGCAAATGTGTTTTTTAGACACCCCTACCGTCTGGCAAGCGTCAACCATATCCTCTGCATTACCTTCAATAGTAGAGCCTGAGCAGCTAGCTTATATTATTTATACTTCTGGCTCAACAGGTATACCTAAAGGAGTAATGCTTAAACATCAGGGTTTACTAAATCTTGCTCAGGCTAGCTGTAATACTTTTAATATCAAACCAGGCTTGCGTTTACTTCAGTTTGCCTCCATCAGCTTTGATGCAGCAGTGTGGGAATTAGTCACAGCATTATGTAGTGGGGCAACTTTAGTACTGGGTGCAAGAGAGCAAATGCTTCCTGGGCAACTATTGGCAAACTTTATGGCTCGACAGCAGGTGCAATGGGTTATGTTACCCCCTTCTGTACTCGCAAAGCTCACACCTTTCTACGACCAGTTGCCTGATTTACAAATGGTGGTGGTAGGTGGTGAAGCTTGTCCAATATCACTTGCCAAATCATGGGTTTCACCCCATATTCGCTTTTTTAATGCCTATGGGCCAACAGAAATAACAGTTTGTTGCTCAATTTACGAATTTAAGCAACAGGATACGAGTCTGCCTATTGGTTATGCACTACCAAATGTAGAACTCTACGTTTTGGATGAAGAACTTAAGCTTTGTAATCGTGGTGAAAAGGGCGAGTTATATGTAGGTGGTATCGGGGTAGGCAAAGGCTATTTAGATAAACCTGAGGTTACAAGTACTCGTTTTCTAGACAACCCTTTTAGTTCGGGCAAAATATATAAAACTGGTGATATTGTTTACGAAGATCAGCATGAACCTGGGCTATTACACTATGCTGGCAGATCCGACCATCAGGTAAAAATTCGGGGCAAGCGTATAGAACTGGAAGCAATCGAAATGATACTTGCCCAGCATCCTGGGGTAGAAACGAACGTAGTCAAAGCAACTAGAACTGCACGAATAGACAATAGTGATATGCCAGAAAATTATGGCGTATCCATGCTTGTCGCGTATATTATTCCTAAACTCGGACAGTTTTTAACAGAAAAGCACCTGCAACGTTTTGCCGCCGAACAACTACCAGATTACATGGTGCCTACGCGTTTTGTCTTCATGGACGAATTGCCTTTGTTACCTAATCGCAGTAAATTAGACCGGAATGCTTTACCAGAACTGCCAGAAACCCCATCTTTCCTGACTGATACGATGGATAGCTCTCTCAAAATAGCGGTAGTTTTTGATGAAGCTTTAGAGTTACCTACTGGAACTTGCAAACCTCACACAAATTTCTTTGAGGTAGGTGGTAGCTCACTTTGCATCGCTCACGTGTTGTATGCACTTGATCGCGATTTTGGTGTCACCCTTCCTTCTCGCTTAATTTATGAGTATCCTACACCATCAGGTTTAGCACAATTGTTAGAACAGTTTCAACTCAAAAGCGAAAGTGCGGCTAATGATAGATATATTGACTTACAAGCAGAAGCCAGACTTTCTCCAGATTTGAATACATCTATTTGGCAACAACCACCACAAGTTAAATATGACTGTGCATTAATTACAGGTACAACAGGTTTTCTAGGGGCACACTTGCTCTATGAACTGCTCACAAAAGGCAGCTATCGCCAAATTTATTGCTTGGTAAGAGCAGAAAATAATGCAGATGCAATGGCAAGGCTGCGTGCAACCTTTATTCAATATCAGCTACCAACAGCAAAATTGGCGCAAGTACAAGTAATCGTTGGCGATATTCAGCAACCACAGTTGCAACTACCAACAATGTTATTTGACAAACTGGGTGAGGAAGTTGATCAAATTTATCATGTAGCTGCTGACACTAATTACATCAAACCTTATTCGCTAATTAAAAAATCCAATGTAGATGGGACTGCGAATATTCTTACTTTAGCAGCACATCGTCGTCACAAAACTCTACATTACATATCTACTCTAGCTGTTTATGGCTCATTAACCTCATTGCTAGGTATTAATGAAGTTGCAGAGGACTTTGACATTGATCTGTGCGAAGTGATTATGTCTGTAGAGTATGGATATGTACGGTCAAAATGGGTTGCAGAACGTATGTTGCAATCAGCTCAAGAAAAAGGATTGGCAGTTTCTATTTACCGTCCTGGTTTTATTTCGGGACATAGACAAACTAAAGTCGCTAACCTCAATGATATGTTTCACCGCTTTGTAAGCGGTTGTATTCAAATGGGTATTTATCCAGATTTTCCGGAAAAACGTTGGGTTCCAGTACCTGTGGACTATGCTGCTGCTGCCATTGCCCATCTTTCTTTGGATGCCAAATACACAGGTGATAAATACAACATCTTGATACCTCCTGAACAGGAACTAAGCCATCTAGAAATATTTGAGTTTATTCAGGAGTTGGGCTATCCCATACAAAAGATTTCACCAAAAAACTGGTTGAATGCGCTTTCTACTATGTCGTCTGTTAATCCCTTGTATCCACTAATCTCATTCTTCCAAGAGAAAGTATATCAAGACCGTAGCACTATTTTAGAGGTACACCATCGTACTCCCAAATTCAAAACAGAGAATGTCCTTCAGGCTATCAAGGGTACTGATATTGAGTGCCCAATAATAGATAAGGATTTAATTAGACAATACTTACCCAAATTTGATAAAAATTTCTCTACCAGAAAACTCCAGAATGTAACAGCACTAAATTATTAGTGAAAAACTATATTCCCGATTTCTTAGAAAAATCGGGAATATGGATATTTAAATTTTTACAAATAAAATAGGATCGCTGTAATATCAAAATATTGAGTTTATGTCTCAGTCAAAAACATAATTAGTATCTTTTATTGTGATTAACAATAATTATCTAAAACGCTTATTTTGTCAGAAATATTAGCTGATATTTGAAAACAGCGATGCCTGCGACAAGCTGCGAAGAGCATTTACGCACACTCGAAACCATTCACAGAGATATCTGTAATTACATAAAGTTATATGGGGAAGGAGCACAAGGTTTTGCACCCGTAATTTGATTAGAGAACAAGGCTACTTTTGTACCTATTGTGTACTTAGCTCATAGCAAATCTTTCTTGTTGCATAAGTTTTTGTTTTTGATAATAATGAAAAGTTTACTGTGTCTTCTGATAAAAATATCTATTTGATAAAACAATAGCAAAATTGGGAATCATAAATATACATAATTTTGTGTTTACTAAGAAAGGTAATGGCAATGCTCACATCTAGCTCAATTTCAATTTCAGGGTATGACCTCAGCGAAATGCTCCATGAGGGAGATGATACTATTATTTATCGAGCTATATCACAATTAGACAAACAACCTGTAATTCTGAAAATCCTTAAAGCAGATTATCCCTCCATAGATGCGATCGCTTGTCTGAAGCATGAATACAAAATTACAGAAAACTTGGATTTAGAAGGTGTTGTCAAAGTATTAAGACTAGAAACTCACGAAAATCGTTTAGCGATCGTATTTGAAGACTTTAATGGATACTCCCTTAAACAACTACTGATTAAAGGCAAACAAGAGTTAAAGAGTTTTATTAGGATTGCAATTCAACTGGCACAAGCTTTAATATCTGTACACACTTGCCAGATCATTCATAAAGATATTAAACCTGCCAACATTATCATCAATCCAGAAACTGGCGTAGTAAAGCTTACCGACTTTAGTATTGCCTCACGCCTCGATAAAGAAACAACACAACTAGCTAATCCTAATCAACTAGAAGGTACCTTAGTTTATATATCCCCGGAACAAACCGGAAGAATGAACCGTACTCTTGACTATCGGAGTGACTTTTATTCTCTTGGAGTTACCTTCTATGAAATACTTACCGGGCAATTACCTTTTCAAAGTTATGACCCATTAGAGTTAGTTTACTGTCATATTGCTAAACAACCTACAGAGATTGAAACATTAAACCCAGAAATACCGAGTGCCATTTCGTCTATTGTCAATAAACTGATGGCAAAAAATGCTGAAGACCGCTACCAAACAGCTAAAGGACTCTTGGCAGATTTGGAAATCTGTCAAGAGCAGTTAGAAGCAACAGGTGAAATCACTGATTTCACGCCTGGTCGTTTAGATGTTTTGAGTCAGTTACTCATCCCTCAAAAGCTTTATGGCAGAGAAACTCAAGTTAACTCACTCTTAGAGGCTTTTGAACGAGTCAGCCAAGGAAGCCGTGAACTTATATTAGTTTCTGGCTATTCAGGAATTGGTAAATCCTCTGTAGTCAATGAAGTTAATAAACCTATCACTCGCGCCAAAGGCTTTTTTATTAGTGGTAAATTTGACCAATTCCAACGCAATATTCCATATGCATCACTGATTCAAGCTTTGAGTTCATTAATGCGGCAGTTGCTTACAGAAAATACTACTAAACTTGAAACATGGCGTAGTGAAATCTTAGCCGCCGTTAAATCACATGGACAAGTCATTATTGATGTAATTCCTGAAGTTGAATTAATTATAGGTAAACAACCAGAAGTAGTTCAACTGAGTGCGGTAGAATCACAAAACCGCTTCAACCGTGTTTTTAGTGAGTTTATCAACGTCTTCGCCAAAAAAAAACACCCCTTAGTTATCTTTTTGGATGACTTGCAATGGGCAGATTCAGCTACTTTAAAGTTAATTAAACTGCTGATTACTGACCATAATACCAAATATTTACTCTTGATTGGAGCTTATCGAAATAATGAAGTTAGCATTACACATCCCCTGATGGGAATAATAGAAGAAATTAATCAAAATAACACTGTTGTTAATCATATTATTTTACAAGCTCTTTCTTTTGAAGACTTTAACCATTTAATTTATGATACATTACATCAAAATCCAGAAACTATAAAATCATTAGTAGATTTACTCTACAATAAAACAGGAGGGAATCCATTTTTTTTAACACAGCTATTACTAGTACTTTATCAAGATAATTTATTTAAGTTCAACTTTGAAACTGCTCTATGGCAGTGGGATATAGAAAAAATCCAAGCGATTGGTATTACTGATAAGAGTATAGTAGAACTGATTGCCAGCAGAATTAAAAACCTTTCACCAGCCACACAAGAAATCTTAAAACTAGCAGCTTGTATTGGCAATAGATTTTCTCTAGATATACTGTCTATTGTGAGTGCAAAATCCATTACAAGTACAGCAAGTGAACTTTATTCTGCATTGCAATGTGGGTTAATTTTGCCTTTGAGTGATGCTTATCGTATTCCCTTAGCTTTTGAACAGGAAGAATCTGTTAAACTAAGTTTTGATTCTAAACAGATTAGTTATAAATTTTTACACGATCGCATTCAGCAAGCTGCTTATTCATTGATTCCAGAAAATAATAAACAAGGAACTCATTTAAAAATAGGCCAGTTATTACTCCAACAGACACCTGCTGAATCGTTAGTAGAAAATATTTTAGATATTGTCAACCAACTTAATGTGGGTTTGGACTTATTGACTCAACAATCTGAAAAATATGAGCTGGCAAAACTTAATCTTCTAGCTGGTAAAAAAGCCAAAGCAGCCACTGCTTACGAGTCTTCTAGCAAGTATTTAAATGTAGGCTTAAGACTGTTAACAACAGATAGTTGGCATAAATTCTATGACCTAACATTGAATTTGTATATTGAGACTACAGAAGCAGAGTATTTAAATGGTCATTTTGAGAATGCTCATAAATTAGTAGATATTGCACTGAGTCAAGCAAATAGTATCTTAGATAAGGTTAAGTTACATGAAATAAAAATGCTAACTTACATGGCATATAATCAGATGCCAGAAGTCCTACAAATTGGTGTAAAAGCTCTCAAAGAGCTAGGAATAATACTACCTAATAAACCTACAAAATTAAATGTTTTGTCAGCTTTAATTCAAACAAAACTAACATTAATAGGTAAACCAATAGAAGAATTAGCTTTGTTACCTGAAATGTCTGACCCCTACAAACTAGCAGCTATGCAAATCTTATTGCAAATTGTTCCAGCTGCTAGTCAGGCAGGATCTTTTCTTTTTGTACTAGCTGTATTTGCTATGGTAAGGTTATCTGTGAAATACGGTAAATCACCTGTATCGGCTTATGCTTATGCAGCTTATGGTACTATTTTGTCTGATAAATTTAACCAAGTTGAGACAGGATATAAATTAGGAAAGCTAGCAATAGAGTTACTTTTAAATACGAATACTAACTCACTTAAAGCCACAGTTTACTTTGTACATAATGGTACAATTAGGTTTTATAAAGAGCATATTAAAGACACAATAGCACCACTTTTAGAAGGGATGCAGAGTGGATTAGAATTAGGAAATATAGAAAATGCTGGCTATTGTGCTGTAATTGCAGGCTATCATTCTTTGCTTTCTGGGGAAAACTTGGAGTTGGTAGACAAAAAAATATTGAGCTATGTCGAATTGATGCAGAAGTTAAAGCTTGAATCTCTAGCATCAGCTACAAGTGTTTTTAGACAGGCGACTTTAAATTTACAGGCAAAGTCATTGATAAAAACTGCTTTAATTGGCGAGGCTTTTGATGAAACAACAATGGCATCTGAAGTTATAAAAAATTACTCTTTTAAAGGTTTTTACTATGGTTCTAAAACTATATTATGTTATTTATTTGAAGAATACGAACTAGCAATTGAAAATGCAATCATTGCTGAACAAACTCATACTGATAACGTTGGATTATTGATTTATACTACTAATAATTTTTATTATTCTTTAGCTTTAATCTCATTTTCTGAACAAGCTTTACCTTTGAAGAAAAAGCAATATTTAAAACAGGTAGCAGCGAATCAGCAGCAAATGAAAAAATGGGCGAAACAAGCGCCATGTAACTTCCAACACAAATATGAACTAGTAGAAGCAGAGAAAGCAAGAGTATTGGGTAAATTCCAGGTGGCAATAGATTTATATGACTGTGCTATTGCTGGAGCTAAAAGAAATGGTTATATCCAAGAAGAGGCTTTGGGAAATGAACTAGCAGCAAAGTTTTATATCGGTTTAGGTAAAGAAAAAATTGCCAAAATGTACATGACTGAAGCTTATTATGGTTATATCCATTGGGGAGCTATAGCGAAAGTACAAGACTTGGATGAACGCTATACTAATTTTATAATTCGTAACCAAAATGTTAAGCAGTTAGCAATAGATGTAACTAGAACTATTGCTACAACAAAAATAAATTACTCGCAAACCATCAGTAACGGCAATGGTGTCTTGGATTTTGCTACGGTAATCAAGGCTTCACAAGCAATTAGCAGCGAGATAGTTTTAGATAAACTGCTAGATACTCTTTTAAATATAATTCTCGAAAACGCTTCTGCCCAAAAGGGTTGTCTGATTTTGGTCAAAAATAATGAATTATTTATAGAAGCAATCACTACTACAGAAAGTTCCTCTATTGTTCTGCAATCAACTCCGATTCAAGAAAGCCAAGATATCCCCATTTCTATAGTTCACTATGTTGCTAGAACCCAAGAAATGCTGGTGATAAATGATGCTATATCTCAGAGTCTTTATCAATCTAATATTTATATCCAACACCATCAGCCAAAATCAATATTGTGTAGTCCTATTTTCTATCAGGGTAAATTTATTGGTATTTTGTACTTAGAAAATAAACTTATTTCAGGTGCATTTACATCAGAACGTGTCAATATATTGAATTTAATCACATCCCAAGCTGCTATTTCTTTAGAGAATTCTCGACTTTATCAGCAAGCTCAAGACTATGCTAAACAATTAGAATTTTCTCTATCTGAACTCAAGCAAATGCAATTGCATCTTGTGCAGAGTGAAAAAATGTCTACTTTAGGTAATTTAGTATCAGGGATAGGACATGAAATTAACAATCCTATTGGTTTTATTATTGGTAACTTAAAACCTGCAAGTGAGTATGTAAAAGACTTATTAGAATTAATTTGTTTGTATGAACATTACTATCCTCAACCTGTAGCACAAATTACAGAAAAAATTAAAGATATAGACTTGGAGTATGTGCGTGAAGACTTACCTAAAGTAATTAGTTCGATGCAAGAAGGGATAAATCGTATTTATGATGTAAGCATAAGTTTGCGTACTTTTTCTAGAGGAGATACCCAAACAACAATTCCTTGTAACCTCTATGAAATTATCGAAAGTACAATTTTGATTCTCAAGCACCGTCTGAAAGCCTCACATATTCGTCCGGCGATTGAAGTAGTTAAAAATTATGATGACATCCCGCTAGTCCGGTGTTTTCCTGGTCAACTTAGTCAGGTATTTATGAATCTGCTTGCAAATGCTATTGATGCTTTAGAAGAGTCAAATATAGGGCGCAATATAGATGAAATTAAACTAAATCCTAATCGAATTACTCTAAGTACCAAACTAAACGAAGACCAGAAGAGTGTGTTGATACGAATTAAAGATAATGGGGTAGGAATGACCCCAGAAGTTAAGCAGAAAATTTTTGATCACTTATTTACTACCAAACCTGTTGGTAAAGGAACAGGTTTAGGATTAGCGATCGCACTTCAAATTATCATTGAAAAACACGGTGGAAGCATTGAGGTAAATTCCACACTTGGGCAAGGAACAGAGTTTGTAATCCAGTTGCCAATATAAAATGACCACTGGAGTCCGGTCAGAGGGTTCAGTATTCAAGCCATAATACTGAGGATGTCAGACATTTCTTCTACCCCTGCTTCCCTGCATCTTTTCTCCCTCACTTCTACATCAACCCCATCTCTTGCAACCCCTGGCGTAGTCTCTTCGCCTCTTCGGGATTATATCTTTCATGAAGAGCGATCGCTTTTCTAAAAGCTGTTAAACTATCTTGATGATTGCCAACTTTGAGCAACACTACCCCTAAATTTTGATACGCTTCGGCATAGTTAGGATTTAAGGTGATTGCATGTTGATAATATACGATCGCATCTGTAAATAAACCCAAAGCCTTAAACGTCATCGCCAAATTATAATGTCCAAAAACAAAATTAGGGTCAATTTTCAACGTTGTAGCGTAAGCTGTTTTGGCACCGTTGAAATCTCCTGCGGCTTTGAGTAAGTTACCTAAGTTGTTGTATGCTCCTAATTTGAGCATTGGATAAATTGGCAATTTGATAGCAGCTTTATAGTGAGAAATCGCCTGTGGGGATTTTTGCAAGCGACTGTAAGCAATGCCTAAATGATAGTGGAGTTCATATAAAATATCGTAATTTTCTTCAGCTGCGCTGATTCCATGTCTCAGCAACTCCATACCTTGGGTAATTTTTCCCGTTTCCACATACAATGCCCCTAATTTACTGCAAACATAAGGGTCATCGGGATGAGTAGCAAGAAATCCTTCCATCGCCGTAGCAGCTTTGGCATATTTATCATTTTGAGCGATCGCACTTTTTTGATATCCTGTGTGTACAAGTGCAACTCCAGGTAAATAACCTATTTGCCAATGGGGTTCTTGATTTACAATTGCTGACACGCTATCATCCACTAAGGCATGGTAAGGACGGTCAAAACGAATATCTGGATGATTGCGGAACAGCCTGGAAACCAAAGAATAGGGAGATTGTTCAGCACCTACTTCCTGGCGAACGAGGTTGATGAGCAGGTATTCATCTCTGGCGATCGCCTCTCGCAACTGCGGTACAATACCTGAAGTCAAAGTTTCATCAGCATCTAAGACCAAAATCCAGTCACCAGTCACATATTTTAAAGCTGCATTACGGGCAGCACTAAAGTCATTACACCATTTAAAATGATGAACTTTTGCACCGAGTTGTTGGGCAATATTGGGAGTGCGATCAATTGAGCCTGTATCCAAAACTACCATTTCATCCACCACTTTTCTGACGCTATTCAGGCATTTAGGCAGTGTTGCGGCTTCGTTTTTCACAATCATGCACAGACTCAAACTCATAAGTTAAAAATTGGGAATTGGGAAATGGGGAATTAGGAATTGGGAATGGGGAATGGGGAATTGCCAAGAGGAGAAGGAGGCAATGGGAAAGACTTTTTGCAAGATTCTCACTCAAATCACCTTGTCACTTTGTCCCCTGTCTGCCCTCATCTTCCCCAATACCCATTCCCTATTCCCTATTTAGATTTTGTGCAAAAATCAAGATTAACAAAATCAATGAGTGATTCAATCCGGGAAAAAGGGTGAATTTAATACAGGGTCAAACCATCGGTGGATGCTACCAAATTATCACCCAACTGGCACAAGGGGAGTTTGGCAAGCCTTTCTTAGATCCACATCAGCATAATGTGATTTACCGGGATATCAAGCTGGCTAATATTCGGCAAAGAACATCAGATAACAAGATAGTACTAATTGACTTTGGGGCTGTCAAACAAATTAGTACTCAGATGCCTAATTCTTAAGGACAAACACTTTTACCATAGCCATTGGTACTCATGCTTATATGGCAAGTGAACAAGTTAATCGCACTCTACAATTGAGCAGCGATATCTATGCAGTGGGAATTATTGGTATTCAAGCCTTGACAGGTGAATTTACGAGTATTGAAAATACTACTTAAGTACTGAAGGGGCAGGTATAACAGCAAAGTTCGTTCAATTTATGCGATCGCTACCAGAAATTCACTTCACTCTGCCTTGAAGGATTGCAGAGTATTTTTTGTAATATCTAAGCTTTCTAAACCTAACCCCTTTTTTCCGTTCATTTGATTCCCAACTCCACTTGTGTATATATTATGTAGCCTTGAGTATGAAAGAGGGTTTTGGGGTTAGGCTTTTGATTATTGAATCAATGGTCTAGACAATAGTGAAATTAGCGGTACTCAACGTCGTGGTATTTATTCCAGTCAGTGTTGCCAAAACTTCATCAGTGGCAGTGACGATAATTTTGTTACCATAAAAACTGAGTTGACCGAAGCTCAGACCACCAGACAATCCAATCAAGTCAGTACCTTTGGCGAAGTCAGTAATCTTATCACCACCTTGTGTTGCCGCCAAGATAAATATATCTTTGCCATTGCCACCTGTGAGGATATCCTTACCAAAACCACCAGACAATCTGTCATTACCATTGCCGCCATCAAGGATATCTTTGCCATTACCGCCAACTAGGATATCGTTACCATTACCACCCAAGAGGGTATCATCACCATTGCCGCCATTGAGGGAATCTCTGCCATTGCCGCCATTGATGTAGTCATTACCAGGAGTGCCGTTTATATGGTCGTTGCTCTTGCCACCAAAAAGGCGAGCGCCCACTTCCACAGTAACTTTAGCGGTACTAGTTAGTTGACCATCGGTGATGGTGTATTTAAAGCTAGCTGCACCACTAAACCCCCTAATTGGAGTAAATAGGATGAAGTCATCTGCCGAGTTATTGGGAGTGTGGTTATTTTTGAGTACCGCAGTCCCATTGGTTGCACCACTAACACCAGTGATTTTGAGACTGTTGCCATCGATATCGCTATCGTTTGCTAGCAGAGTGTTTACTTTAATAGAAAAGGCAGTATTTTTGGCAGTCGTAACAGTATCATGGATGGCGACGGGTGCGTTATTGACTGGTGTTTTTGTACCAAAGACTACATAGCTTTGCCCTGCACCATCAGATGCACCAGGTGCGCCAACAATCAAGTCGTCGATTTTATCCCCGTTGATATCACCAGCAGCGCTAACTGAGATACCTGAGACATCATTACCCTTAATACCATTGATGGCAAAGCCCTTGCTGGGGTTGAGTGTGGAGAGGTCGAGTGTGGAACCAAAGCCGCTACTACTGCCAAACACTACATAGCTCTGCCCAGCAGCAGATGAGGCAAAAGGTGCGCCGATAATAAGGTCAGCGATGCGATCGCCATTGACATCTCCAGCAGCGCTGACAGAGAAGCCTGAGACATCATTTTCATTAATGCCTTTGATAGCAAAGCCGTTGCTGCCGTTGAGGTTCGAGAGGTTGAGACTGGCATTAAAGCCACTACTGTTGCCAAACACCACATAGCTCTGTCCTGCACCAGAAGCAGCGTTGTATGCACCAATGATTAAGTCGTCGATGCCATCATTATTAACGTCTCCAGCATTGCTAACTGAGGCACCAAAGAAGTCATTGGCATTGCCATTAATGACAAAACCGTTGCTGCCATTGAGACTAGAAAGGTCGAAGTTCGCACTAAATGCAGTAGTGCTGCCAAAAACCACGTAGCTCTTTCCAGTACCCTGTGCGCCAATAATTAGATCGGCGATACCATCACGGTTAACATCCCCAGCACCACTAACTGAGTTACCTGATGAGTCGCTGCCATTGCCGTTGATGGCAAAGCCATTGCTGCCATCCAAGGATGAAAGGTCGAGGTTGGCACTAAAGGCTTTGGTGCTACCAAACATCACGTAGCTTTGCCCTGCACCCGATAAGGCACTGGGTGCGCCAATAATTAGGTCGTCGATCTTGTCACCGTTGATGTCACCGGCATTACTAACTGATGTGCCTGATGAGTCTGAGATTCCATCTGAGTTTCGCCCATTAATACCGTTAATGGCAAAGCCCTTGCTGCCATCCAGAGATGAAAGGTCAAGGTTGGCACTAAAGGCGTTAGTGCTGCCAAACACTACGTAGCTCTTTCCGGCACCTAAAGCTGCACCTGATGCACCAATAATTAAATCGTCGATTTTGTCACCGTTGATGTCCCCAGCATTACTAACTGAGTTGCCTGATGAGTCACTGGTATTGCCGTTGATAGTAAAGCCTGTGCTGCCATCCAGGGATGAAAGGTCGAGGTTGTTACTAAAGGCTTTAGTGTTGCCAAAAACTACGTAGCTCTTTCCGGCACCTGGTGCGCCAATAATTAGATCGTCGATGCCATCATGGTTGATATCTCCAGCATTGCTGACTGAGTTGCCTGATGAGTCACTGGCAATGCCGTTGATGGCAAAGCCGTTTTTGCCGTTTAGACTAAAGAGGTTGAATAATGGATCAGCCATGATTTTCTCGTATGTTTGTTGTTAGCAATGGACTAGATGTAAAATTTTTAAACGAATAACATTAGCATTGGATAAAAGTTAGGTTAAGCCAATTAATTTGAAATATTTTGTTTTTTTTATAATATTAGTGCTGTATAATACTGCCGATGCTTAGACATCATTGCTCAAAAAAGATGGTTAAGCGATCGCACTTTGATATATAAACAGCGATACACAGCTTATTTTTATTAAGATTATTCACCAATTTGAAATAAGCGTATTTTTCTCTAATGAAAAAAGTTACAAAAGAACACTAATCCCTACTATTAGTGATGAATAGATTGCCGCTTAAGACGCTTATGAGCGTACATTAATTCGTCAGACCTGGCAATTAGTTGTTCTAATGACATATTACTTTCTGGTGAGTAACGCTCTATTCCCATACTCATCGAAAGTTCATAGCTACGGTTTTGCTGTTGATTAAAGTTGGCAATATTTACTTGCAGATACGCTTGGATGCTATCAGCATCCTTAAAGTAGCTGGAGATGAAAACAATGAACTCATCTCCACCCAAGCGAGCAACAATATCCGAGTTCCGAAAACTTTGCTTGAGTAATCGACCAGCATCAACAATCAAGGCATCCCCCATATCATGACCAAGGGTGTCGTTAATCTGTTTTAGCCCATCTAAATCAATGAAAATCACCCAGCACAACAATCTCATGCGGTGAGCAATTTTCAACTGTTGTTCAGCCATCACGAAGAAGCCACGTCGGTTATGCAAACCTGTTAGATCGTCGGTCAGCGATAACTGCCTTCCTTCTATCTCTGATTGTTTACGGTTGCGAATTTCCTGAATGAGTTCCATCTGAGCGATCGCTTGCCGAGTTAAGCGGCGCAGTGCATCCAACTGCTGGTAACTTAGCTGACGAGGAACGGTGTCCATCACACACAACGTTCCTATTGGAAAACCATTAGGCGTAACTAGTGGCGCACCAGCGTAAAAACGAACCTTAGAATTACTTTTGACTAGAGGATTGTTCGCAAAGCGATCGTCCTTGATGGCGTTGGGAACTACTAATATATTCTCTGGTTGCAGAATAGCATGGGAGCAAAAAGCCGACTCTCTGGGTGTTTCTCTAACTTTTAGTCCAATGTTAGATTTAAACCATTGGCGATCGCTATCCACTAAGCTAATTAAAGCAATTGGAGTCTTACAAACATAGGCAGCAATAGCAGTTAGGTCATCAAATGCTTGTTCTGGTAGAGTGTCCAGAATATTGTAGTCTGTTAATGCTTTGAGCCTTTCTGCTTCATTTTTATATAGAGGAGTAGCTGACTTTTTCACAGATGAGTGTCCGAGCCTTAGCCAAGAAAGTCTGATACGCTGGAATTTTTGCAACAACCGCAGGGCTAACTCTCCAGCAACCAAGCTGCGTGATCTAAATATCTCTGCAACGAAAATCAACATTCGATTGAATATACAGAAATATTGTATTGCATGATGTTCTTCATGCCTTTGGTTTGCTCTGTTGTTCATATCACCCTAACTTCCACTGTGCAAATCCCCTGAGCATATAGATGCTTACAAGGTCTTCTACCCAAAGCCATGTTGAAAATTATCATTGTCAACTAAAAATTATCAAAACTTATCATACTGCCAGAGTTTCTATCAAAATGGGATATTTTTGAGACTGTTAATCTGTGTGGATGCAGAGAAATTCAGAGGGTTAGATTCCAGCCCTCGCAACTCTCTTCCGGGTCTGTTCTTTGCCAAAGGCTGCGCGAAGGAGAGCGCCAGACAATTAAGCAGACTGACGGCAAAAATAAAAATGTGCGATCAGTCCCGATGATCTCTGCGTAGATGGCTATTCTGATTGGCTTTAATCTCTAATTTTTCAAAAGCCATAGTCGGTTTAACTAAAACCAAAATATCACTAGCTTTTTTGGGGTGGGCAAAATTTTTGCTTTGATTCATCTACCACTTGCACAAAAATTATTCTGGTTGCTTAATTCTGTTTTCAGTAACTTGGATTTATAGTAATTAGTTTGGTATAAAGCAGCGATTGATACGGTTTTAGTAATCGGTTTCAGCTTTGATCCTTGATAGGAAAGTAACATAAGCCGTAGAAAACTTATCAACAAATTCTGCCAATGGATAAATTTTACCCAAACTAAAATTGCTAATTTTACTCAGATAAAATTGCACACAACATTAGTAATGCTGCGTCATCTTTACTGTGCAGAGATGAAGTTACAGTTTTTAGCACAATAATAATGGAGAAAGTAATGATTACCGAAGAAGACTTAGCTCAACAATTTACCCTTATTATGGAGCAATCTCACCCGACAGCATGGGAATTACTACGCAACTGCTATATAAAAGTGCTAAATTCTAGCTTAAAAGGAGCGTATACTGCTCATGGCAAACATATTAGGATTTACTGTCCTGACAGACTGATTGCTGCTGTAGTAGCAGAAAAAAATTTACTGATAGAGGTGGCAGAATCTCTGGGTCTAGTTGAAGTTGTTTGCCTGAATGCGACAAATCTGTTGCACGACCCCAAATCGCAGATTAGGAAGGCTTATCCTCAATTGTGGTTAGATTTGATGTGGATTGTTACACAAAAGCAAGAATTATGAAACCTAGAATTAGTCTTTATACGACTCTAAAATCCCACTGCGAATCATTAGTTGTGGCCAAAACAACACAAAAAATCCCATCCACATCACTATAGGGATAGAGACGAGAATGGTTAGCCAAATAGTTTTAAATAGTAACCAGCTACCAGTTATCAGTGTTACACCTGTGAGAACTATAGACCAGGGCTGACACCACCAAGGTTTGTAGTTCCAAGGACTTATAAGCTTTTCTTCGGACATTTGTTTTATTTAATAAAACTCCAAATTTACCTTTGACCATTTTTAGGGTAAACGATCTACTAGGGTTCCAGAGTTGAACGCGTTGGCTTTGCCCACCGCAGGTATCGCTATCAATATTATCAAGGTTTTGGTAATATTCTTCAGAAATATAGGAATCCGGTTTGATTCCTGTTCGCGCAGCGTGGCGTAGCCATATTTACTTGCGTAAATTGGGAATTGGGAATTGGGAAGAAAAGAAGGATACATCCGTACTGAATCTTGTTCAAAAATCAAATAGGAGTCCTATATAACAGTACAATTCAGATCAATTTTGGTTATTGTCCACCTCCGTAGACTCAGAAAAAATTAACAAGGGGATTTTGCCCCTTGTTATTAACCCATATAGGTGGGTAAAGCCTTGTATATAAGCTTTTAACTACTTAGGAAAGCACTGCTGCTTCTAGCTTATCGGCTCTGTTCTTCAAGATGGTTGGTAATTCGCTGCTGAACGCTTCACCTTCAACCACTTGCGATCGGAAACCATCTGGCCCAACTGGAACGTCACCCGTGATGGTGGTGCGATAGAGGACGCGCTCAACTTCTAGATGATCCAGATCCTGTGGGGCTAAATGCGAGGTGGCGCGGTTATCCCAGAAGGCAATGTCGCCATTGTTCCATCGGAAGCGAGTGGTGTAGGCAGGCTTGGTGATTTGGTTGAAGAACAACTCAAGCAGCAGGTCGCTTTCTTGTCGTGACACGTCAAGAATGTGTGAGGTAAAACCAGGATTGACGTACAATGCTCGTTCGCCTGTTTCAGGATGAACACGTACTACTGGGTGGATTGAAACCAGTGGATTGGCAGCAATGCGCTGGGCAATTTTGCTATTGCTGGGCAGATTCAAACGCGCATTGAAGCGATGTTCAGCTTTCAATCCGTCTGCAAGCGCCCGTAGGGGCGCTGATAGACCCTCGTAGGCTGCGACCAAATTAGTCCACTGTGTGTCACCACCAAAACTAGGAACGTTAACTGCACGCAAAATCGATGCCGCAGGTGGGTTGACAACTGCTGTCACATCGGTGTGCCAGCGACTCTCGTAACTGGAACGCCGTAGACCATTGCGTCGTTCGTAACGGCTGCGGTCAATTGGCAGGATTTCTGAGAAACCTTCTATCGGCTCATCTTCGTGGGGATGTGCGTAGGTCACTTCGCCAAAACGAGCCGTGAATGCAACCTGTGCAGCATGATCGATGTTCTGACCACGAAAGAACACGACTTTCCACTTCAATAGCGCTTGACGAATTTCTTTAACTGCATCATCGTGCAAAGGACGTGAAAGGTCTACGCCACTGATTTCAGCACCAATGAAACCAGCTACCTGTTTGACTTCAATGTGTTTGTTAGTCATCTGAATTCTCCATAGTTTAATTCATAGGGCGGTGTTCGCACTCGTCCGTTTCCTTTGCTATGTTGTTTGCATTTTATGCCTACATTCCAAAGGAAGCGATGCCTACGCCTACGCATTTGAAAATATTATACGCTAAATCTATCGATTTGCAGTAGTATAAAAATAGAATTTTAAAGTGCCTAACCATCTGCACCCTGTAGGCTTGCTACAGATGACTTTGGGCAACTTAGTCTTGCTCTAATTCCCCTCTTTTTTAAGGAAGATTAGGGAGGATCAAGCCTTGATCTCAACGTAATTATGTCGTGCATTTAATTGGTACAATTAGGGCAGACAAGATGTCCACCCCACAAGAGATTTATACTCTACCCCGTTTTTTTAATTACGAATTATTCGTTAAACATTTCCAACAACTGCGCTTCGCTTAACTGTGTAATTCCCAAAGAGAGCGCTTTTTCTAATTTAGAACCTGCATCTTCTCCTACCACCAAATAATCTGTTTTTTTACTCACCGAATCAGTTACTTTCCCACCAGCTTTTTGAATCAAAGCCTTTGCCTCATCTCGCTTTAGGGTTGGTAATGTCCCTGTAACTACAAAAGTTTTACCTGCAAACTTTTGATTACCATCACCAACTGTTTTTGTTTCTTCTGGGGCAGTTAATTGTAATCCTTCTGCTTGCAAGCGTTCTATCAACCTTTGGTTGGCATCAATCCGAAACCACTGGTACACAGATTGGGCAATTTCAGCACCGATACCGTAAATTCCTTCAATATCTGATTGCTTTGCGGTCGCTAACTGTTCTACGGTGAAATATTTCTGAGTCAACAATTGGGCATTTACACTCCCAACGTGACGGATGCCTAAACCATACAATACCCTTGACCAAGGTTGATTTTTTGATTGAGCGATCGCATCAATCAATTTCTCTGCTGACTTTTGCCCCATCCTTTCTAATGCACATAACTTTTCTGCTGTCAACTCATATAAATCGGCAACGGAATGCACTAAAACTTTATCAACGAGTTGATGCACTAGCTTTTCGCCTAAACCTTTAATATCCAAGGCATCACGACTTACCCAATGTTCAATAGAACCTTTGAGAATCGCTGCACAGGAAGCATTGACGCACCGAGTTACTGCCTCACCTGATTCTCGCACCACTGCTTGATCGCAGACAGGGCAATGGGTGGGCATAACGAAGGGTTCAGTGTCAGCAGGACGGAGTTCTTTGAGTACCCTCACGACTTCTGGAATGATTTCTCCAGCTTTGCGGACAATAACAGTATCCCCAATGCGGATATCTAATTGAGCAATGCGATCGCTATTGTGTAAAGTCGCGCGAGAAACTGTTGTCCCCGCCAGTTGTACAGGGCGCATCTCAGCTAACGGCGTTAACGCCCCAGTTCGTCCGACATTTACAGCAATATTTTCCACACGGGTAGGTGCTTCTTCGGCGGGGTACTTTAACGCGATCGCCCAGCGAGGAAATTTCTGGGTAAACCCTAGCTGTTCCTGAAGTTTAAAAGAATTTAGCTTTACTACCACCCCATCAGTCATATAGGGTAAATTCAAGCGTTCCGTATCCCAATATTCATAATATTTTGCCACTTCTGCGATCGAGGCACACAATTTATGGTTTGGGTTCACTTGAAAACCCATCTTTTCTAACAACTCCAACGCTTCCCATTGGGTATTGGCAATACTGGTGTCATCTCTACCAGAAATATGCAGAGTATAGCCAAAGAAAGCTAACCGCCGTTTAGCGACAATGCGCGAGTCTAGCTGTCTGAGTGTACCTGCTGCGGCATTCCGGGGATTAGCGAATAATTGCTCACCGGCTTTTTGCCTTTCCTCGTTGATTTGTTTAAATACTTCCAACGGCAAAAACGCTTCGCCTCGCACTTCCACCCTTTCTAGAATTTCTAACCCTTCAAAATTTAAACGTAAGGGAATTGAGCGAATTGTCCGCACATTTTGGGTGATATCTTCACCTGTCACGCCATCACCCCTAGTTGTCCCCCTAACTAGAATGCCATCTTGGTAGGTAAGAGCCAAAGCAGAACCATCAATTTTCAGTTCAGTGACATATTCCACCGAATCTATTTTCGGTACTTGTCGCCGCCAGCGCTGATCCCACCCTTGCAACTCATCAATATTAAACGCATTTTCCAGACTGTACAGAGGGATATTATGCCGCACCGAAGTAAACTGCGTTGCTGGTTTCTCACCCACGCGCTGAGTCGGGCTATCGGGTGCTGTCAACTCTGGATATTGAATTTCTAGTTGTTGTAATTCTCGATATAGCTGGTCATAGACTGCATCCTCCATAATTGGAGTATCTAGGACGTAATAAGCATAGCTGGCTTGTTGCAATAACTGGCGCAATTCTTCTGTGCGCTTTACTTCCGGCTTAATCTGTGTCATTAGAACAATTACAAAATATCTAGGAATAAAATTAAAGATAATGAAGCCTATTGTTTGGATAGCCGCGACTAACCCGTGAAATCAAGGCTTTCATGAATAAATCTTTTATATTATATTCTACCCAAATTGGATGTCTTGGTAGGCGATCGCTACAACTAGGGCAAGGAAGTACCGGATATCTTTCGGCAACTTTCATTAATAGTGATGCCAATACGGTTTGGTTGAGGGAAGAGACGCGATAAATCGCCGTCTCTACAAAGGACTGATTATTGTAAATATGGTGATTTATCGCGTCTTTGCGATCTATAACTTTCATCAAAAAACCTTATTCGAACCGTATTAAGAGTGATGCGATCTTGATCGTTCCTATCTCAGAAATATAGATCAATAACCATAGAACCCATTCTTATTGGCTGGATAAATAAGATGCTTTTAAAGTTAATATAAATGTATTTTGTACTAAGCTTATTTGAGTTCATGTTCTTCTCAACGAGTTAAAATACTTGTTCTTTAAAGTGTAAGAAAGTGCAAAGCACAAAATAGAGAGTATTGCGCCTTTAATTAGCTATTACGGGCAGAAAATAGCTGAACCTACATAGTAAAGTTATGCAAAAGATATACAAATAAAAGTTCGGTATTCTGAATTCAGGAATCATCTGTAAATCTTGGGTATCCACAATTGTCAGCATCGCTACCTGGGTATTGCATAAAAAATAAATGCAAACCTATTTAGTCAGTGCAACCCAAATTTACATTTTTATTTTACTAATATGTTCATACGTTCTTTAACATTTACTGCCTCTAGCGCAGCGTTACTTGCAACTTTAGTCAGTTCTGCTTTTGCCGCTCCCATTAACTTTGCTAATAGTGAGACAAACACAAAGGTAATTGCTCAAAATGTTGCCCAATTACAGAGAACTCCTGATGTCAGAAGACAAGCGATCGCTAACGGACAAGACCGATACGCCGCCATTTGGGTCAAGTCTGGTAGTGGGGCTTGGGAAGCGCGGCATGGATTAACCTCAGCCCAATATCAAGCTACTTTTGACAAACTAGTTGGCGAAGGATATCGCTTGGTTGATGTCAGTGGTTACAGTGTGAACGGACAAGGCCGATACGCTGCTATTTGGGTCAAGTCTGGCGGCCCTGCTTGGCAAGCGCGACATGGATTAACCTCAGCCCAGTATCAAGCTACTTTTGACAAACTGGTTGGTGAAGGATATCGATTAGTTCACGTTAGTGGTTATGCTGTGAACGGACAAGCCCGATACGCAGCTATTTGGGAGAAGTCTGACGGCCCTGCTTGGCAAGCGCGACATGGATTAACCTCAGCCCAGTATCAAGCTACTTTTGACAAATTAGTTGGTGAGGGATATAGGTTAGTTGATGTTAGTGGTTATGCTGTCAACGGACAAGACCGATACGCGGCTATTTGGGTGAAGTCTGGTGGCCCTGCTTGGGAAGCACGACATGGATTGACTTCATCTCAGTATCAAGCTACTTTTGACAAATTGGTTAGTGAAGGATATCGATTAGTTGACGTAAGTGGTTATGATGTGAACGGACAAAACCGATACGCCGCTATTTGGGAAAAGTCTGGTGGTTCAGCTTGGCAGGCGCGACATGGATTGACTTCGACCCAGTATCAAGCTACTTTTGACAAACTGGTTGGTGAAGGATATCGATTAGTTGATGTAAGTGGCTATTAGTAAAACATCTCCAATTATCATTGCACACCGAGGCGCTAGCGGCTATCGTCCAGAACATACTTTAGCTGCTTATGAATTAGCGATCGCATTGGGTGCTCATTATATTGAACCTGATTTAGTTTCCACCAAAGACGGTGTTTTAATTGCTCGTCACGAAAACGAGATTTCAGAAACCACCGATATTGCAAAGCATACAGAATTTGCTCACCGCCAAACCACCAAAATAATTGATGGCGAATCAAAAACTGGCTGGTTTACTGAAGATTTTACCCTGGCAGAACTGAAAACACTAAGAGCCAAAGAGCGAATTGGACAACTGCGATCGCAAAATACCGCTTATGATGGACTCTTTGAAATTCCTACGCTACAAGAAATCATCGATTTAGTGAAGCGTAAAAGTGCCGAAATTAATCGTGCGATCGGCATTTATCCAGAAACAAAGCACCCAACTTACTTTAAATCGATTGGGTTAGCCCTAGAACCACCTCTACTTGCAACTTTAACAGCCAACGGTTATGAGGGCGCTAATGCACCTGTTTTCATTCAGTCTTTTGAAGTGAGTAATTTACAAGATTTATCTACAAAGACTGATTTACCTCTGGTGCAATTGCTGAATAACACTGGTAAACCTAATGATTTTGTCGTTAGTGGCGATGAACGCACTTATGCAGATTTGGTCACTGCATCAGGTTTAAGGGAAATTGCTAAATATGCACAGGCGGTTGGGATTCATAAAAATTTGCTGGTTCCTAGAGATAGTAGTGGTAAATTGCGTAGACGCGGAGCGGCTTGTCGCCAGACATCGCCTACATCTTTAGTCACTGACGCTCATGCGGCTGGTTTGCTGGTTCATGTCTGGACTTTCCGCAATGAAGACTACTTTTTGCCACTGGATTTTCAAGGAAATCCCCAAGAGGAATATGAACTATTTTTCAGCTTAGGTGTTGATGGCGTATTTAGCGATTACCCGGATACGGCTTCTACTGTGAAGGAAAATCTTCGGTTGTAAACCTTGTTCTTCGTAAAAGTTTTAGTCATGAAAAATTAGATTCCCGACTTCTTTAAACAGTTGGGAATCTGAACTCCTGATTTTCACAAACTCGTCATTACCTGAGCTAATTGATTAGATAAATCAATCCCCGGATTCTCTGATTTTGTAAATAAAACGCCAGCTAAGAAATAATAATCGCCAGAATAAAACGCCATTTTGTTTTTTCGGAGTTCTTCTATGTGTTGTTTTACTTTAGGTTCAGAGCTATAGTAGCCGAACTCCAAAGGTACCACCATAAAATTTTGAACATAATAACCATTTTGTTTTGCTATATTCAACGTATTTATGGGATTAGAAAAGCTAGATATTAAAACCAAGACATTTTCATAATCTAACGACAAAAGATCATTGGTAACTGTTGCTCCATCTACGCCCCCAAATAAAAGTGGTATATAAATATCGTCATCTGGTGCGGGTAGATAGGGTGGATTAGCTACAAGATACTCGGCATCTGGTTGAGAAGAATTAAACAAAGATGAATTATGGATTATATATTTATTTGTGAGATTGTATTCATCAATGGTTGAATTGGCAACTTTCCATGCAGAAGTATTTAATTCAAATCCCTGGATTACGCCATTAAAGTTGTTTCTCAATAAAGAATTAATTACAGGGCTGCCATCTCCTGAGCCAAACTCCACAATAGATTCAGAACTTTTACAATTTCTGATCACAAAGCTTTCTAAACAGTTTGAGTAGAAATTGGATTCTTCAGGACAAAAAAAGATATCTTTCATTTGACTGCAACCAATTGGTAATGTATAATAAGCAGGAAAGAAATTATTTATTACCTTGTATTAAGGCAATAAGAAACTGTTCCTTTAGCAACACCTTGCTAAAGAAATGTTTTTGCAGGTAAATTAGATATAAGATGACTTAAAAATGTCAAATTAAAATTCTAAAATCTGCTATTTTTAATTTTTGGGATTTCTCTTCACATACGAATCAGACAGATTGTTTTGCTTCGCGTATCGATCGCACAACAGCAGTAGCGGCGCGATCGCTCATTAGTTTCTCCTGGTCATACCCAAGCAGGAGTTCCCACGCATTCTTGGGATACTGTTCTGCTAAAGACAAAGCAACATCATCTAACATCCAACGGCCGTGGCGTTCATCTTCCCTGATGTGCAGTTCCCAATAACCCATCGCCGCCTCTGACAGTTCCAATCGTTGCGCCGCCGCCAGATAGTTTTTATAAGCCGCAGGGCCAGCCACCTCAAAATATGTCAACGCACCACAATAACGTAGGAAATAGCGTTTGCGATCGGTGGTCAAAAAATTATGATTAGCACAAGCTAGAACTTCCCAAGGCACTAAATCGAAGTATCCTTCTGGTTCAGTGTTCATCCCAAATTCAGCCAGCATTTGGGCAAAAAATGTCGAGTGCTTGCGGGATAAACGACCATTGCCGTATTCTTCTAGTAATACTCGCACCAGCGTACACTGCACTTCATTCGCAGCACCACCCAATACGTAGCAAAGACGACTACCTTCAACCAAGCCATCAAAAGAACCGATCGCTAGCAGGTGACGATATCCAGCTTCAGTCATATCCTCACGAATATAGCGGCTACTATCCGACAAAGGCGGATTTAAATCGGCGGATGCACGCTCAATTAAAGCGTGTTTGACATCCAATTGTTGCAGCGCGGGTAAATCTATCTGTGCCAGTTCCCAGTTTTGCCAAGCAGCCTCAATTTGATCGCGACATGAGAATAAATAAAGCGATCGCTCATTGGTATAGTGCTGTAAATCTTCGTACCAAAACAACTTAAGCCGATTAATTCGATAAAGTATCCGTTGCAGAAAACGGTGAGCCTGTTCATCAGAGCGATCGTTTTTATAAGCGGCACGAATTGCTGTTGAGAGCGCCTGTTCAAACTCACTAGCTATTGCAGGTTTGATATCCAGATGATGATCCAAATCCTCCATTGCTAGCAGTTCTATAAATTGCTCTTCAGCACGGTCGTACTTGGTAATTTTTCTTTCTTCTGTTTGGGTGCTTTTTTTCGCAGTCCCAGCATTAGGAAATATAACTAAATTGCTTTGCATGGAATCTTCGCTAGCTATGGAAAAGTGAGAAATTAGTTTCACCTCTAATACCTAGGTTTCCACACCAGTAGCTTTGTGTACCTCTTTCCCTGGTTATAAACAAAGATTAAGTTTCAAAAGAAGGGCATTGGGCAAAACAGTTCCGAGTGCTGAGTGCTGAGTGCTGAGTGAAGAGTTAGAAGTTATAAATATCTCCCCCTGCTCCCTGCCCCCTGCTCCCTGCCCCCCTGCCTCCTTCCCCCTACTACGGCGCTTTCGGCTGTTGCTCAATCGGTTTACTTGGCGGAATCTCTTCCAGAGGAATGAGTGCTTCGATTACTGACTTAACAATTGGTGCGGCAACAGTAGAACCATAAGCACTTTCTCCTTTTGGCTCATCCACCAGTGCAAAGACTACATAGCGAGGAGATTCTACTGGTAAAATAGCCACAAAACTCGTCATTCTAGCACCCTTGATGTAACCACCATTAGGACTAGCTTTTTGGGCTGTACCAGTTTTACCAGCAATGCGATATCCGGGAATTTGTGCCGCCTTACCACTGCCTTCATTAACAACAGTTTCCATCATTTCTACAACCTTTTGGGCTGTTGCGGCTGAGAAAATTTGGCGTGATATAGTCCGAGTGGGTGAATCATGCATCTGCCCTTTGGTATCAATCAACCCTCGAACTACATGAGGTGTAACCAATTTCCCGCCATTGGCTAAAGCACCGTGCATTTGCACTAGCTGTATCGGTGTCATCGAAAAACCTTGCCCAAAGGAAGTAGTAGCTGGTTCAATTGGTGAAGCGATAAATTCTTCTTGACTTTTGAGCCGACCGCCAACTTCAAAAGGTAAATCTGTATCAACTTTTTGTCCTAGCCCCAAGCGTTCCAGCCAGTTATAGTAGATGGAAGGCTTTAAGCGTTGGATAATTTGCACCATGCCAATGTTGCTGGAATATTGCAAAATCTGAGCGATACTGATTCGCCCATTACCATTATTCATGGCATTTTTGATGGTGTAATTAGCTACTCGAATAGAACCGGAGTCATTAAACATATCATCTGGTTTGATGACATTATTTTCCAGAGCGATCGCCACATTCAAAGGTTTAAAAGTCGAGCCTGGTTCATAAAGATCCGCCACCGTCCAGTTTTTAAACAGCGAGATATTAGCTTTAGCGTATTCATTAGGGTTATAGGTAGGCTGAGAAACGAGGGCGAGTAAGGAACCATCCAACGCATCCATTACAATTACCGCCCCACGTTTAGCATCAAACTTCTCCATTTGTTGTTTGAGTGCCAGGCTAGCAATGCGTTGCAGACGGCTATCGATTGTGAGTTGCAGCCTTAAATCATCAAAATGCAGAAAACCTTCCGGTGCATGATCCGGCATCACAGCCCCATTGCCAGAGCGACTGAGCCGCACCGTTTGCACAGGACGTTCTAACAACTTCTCTTGAGAATATTCCACACCTGCTTGACCACGACGGTCAACATTCACATAACCCACCACATCAGCAACCAAATCGTCTGGCGGATAATATCGGGAGTATTTTTGAATTAACTCTAAGCCATTTAAACGCAAAGAAGTCACGCGATCGATAATTTCTTCCGGTAGGGCTGGGGCAAGTATAATTCCGCTTTTTTTACTTTGAAAAGTTTTTACCAATTCAGCAGTATCTTTGGCCAATATTGGGGCAAGTCGCTCTGCCATCTCTTCATTAGACTTATCAAACAGCTTGGGATGAGCGTACAAAGTATACACAGGACGGTCAATCGCCAACAGTTCACTATTGCGATCTACTACTGGGCGACGGGGCATAAAAGGTCGCAAATCCACCATTTGCTGGTTTCGCGCCTGCTCTGTTAATTTTGCCCCCTTGACAATTTGCAAGTTATACAACTTGATACCTAACCCCAATCCTGCTGCCATTAACACGCCCCAGACGACGAACAGCCGGGAGTTGGTATTGGATGTTTGATTTTGGATATTAGAGGCAAGTATCCCCAATAACCCTCGTCTAGAACCCTTCTGCTGCTTTTTGAATCCTGGATTCCGAGACTTTCTTAATCTTGTTCTGCTTGGTAATTTTTGCATTGCCTACTCAGTACCAAATTACTTTTCGGAGTCAAAAGTCCAAACTTAAAGTTAGTTACTCCATAACTCCTGTACAGACGCGATTAATCGCGTCTCTTCTAACTCTTAATATCCAAGTGGTGATAGTGTTTGCCGTTGCGTTTCCGAACTTGGCGTTATGTTAGGCGTTATTTTATTAGATGATGCTGGCTTAGACGTATGAGGTGCTGGAGACAAGAAAATCATTCCTTGAGGGGTTGGCAATACTAGCCCTGCTGTTGATTGTTCTGCTTCCTTAGCCATTCTATTTGTCAGCGTGGCATTGGTTGTCGTTAGTAGTCGCTCATGACGTTGGAGGTTTTGCAGTCTGCGATATGACTTACTCCAAAGCTCTTGAGAATATACTGTCCAGCCATAAACAGCAAGTGTCGATGCTACTACCAAAAACGCTAAAACTGTCGAATAACGATGAAATGTGTACAAGCGCAACAACCATAAAGGTACAGCTCCAGAATTAGGCATTGCGGGAAGTCCAAGAAAATCTACCCCTGAACTTTTCTGAGTCGCACTGGACTGCTCATTGATATTTGGTAACTTTTGTTTACCCAACTCTTTCACCGATTTGGGCATAGCTGCCTTATTTGTGGCAGAAACCGCTAAATTTTTTGAGGAACGCTGTTGTCTTTGAGAAGATAAGGGTGTGGATTTAGTCGCTGGTGTAGCAGCGCTCTGTGCTACCGACTCTATACGCGCAGAACGTCGCCTTCCTAAAGAAAACATAGAATCTCGCCAGAACCAATTACCCTTTCCAGAAATAGCAGATTTACGAGCAACTACCATAAATTTTTTAGATTGAAAATACTGTACTTTAGATTGATTTTCTTGATTGTCTGTTTTTGATAGGGTTAAGACTTACTTCTGTGCAACAAGCACACATAACAGACTACACCCTTTTAACTGTTCTGATAGATAGTTGTAACAATTGCATCCTCTAGATATTGCAATGTTTGCAATCAGCGATTAGCAACCAGACAGCTTACCCTTTAGAGATAGCACCTAAAGTATGGCAACGCTGGGCAGCAAGGTGCAATACTCTGTGAAAAAAATAAAATTTTTTGTTATGATAGCTCGGTTTGCTAGAAAATTTGGTAATTTCCTTTTTGCTTCTGAGTTAAGAGAAACTAATCAGATAGCTGTATGAGACATACTGGCAAAAAGAATATCCCAAAGGATTATTTTTTTAAGTATGTAATCTCACAGCATTAAAAAAAAAGCAATAAATACGGTATCGTATTCAACAGGCGAAAAATTTTTCTAGCCACAATTGGTGAAAGAGGAGTTATGAAAACAAAAATCTTTGGTTTGGCTGTAATCTTAAGTCTAGCTACAATTCTGGGAGCCTGTGGTGAAGGCGGTGGTGATGGTGGTACTACTCCTAGTACTCCTGCTGCTACAGGTGAACCAACTGATGCGCCTCCCGCTACTAAAATCACACCTGCGGCTACACCTGCTGCTACCCCTGCTGCTACTCCTAAATAAGGCATCTTAAGCTTTTAGCTTTAGTTGAAATCATGCCCAAAACAGCTTAGTAACAACGCTCGTCACCACATAGCTTGAATTAATAGGTTTATCTAGAAACCTTTATCTTTCTTTTGGTGTATCAGAGCCTAGAGTTTGCTCAAATATCAGCTAAGTAGGGCAGCAATAAAAGGACACTGGTGATGAGGATTACCTCGTCAACCAGGTGTCCGCCTGAAAATTCTCGCCTGACCGAGCCTTATTCCAAGTAAAAGAGAGTTTATTTCTGTAAATCTAAGCCATGTTGTGGGCAAAATACTTCCACAATCTTAGTGTTTAGAATAGCTTAAACTCCTGAGTTTTGAGAGGACAAAAGAATTCATTGCGATCGCTGGCAATTGCTCAAGAGCATTCCCTGTAGTCTATTCTGTATTAGGACAGACCTAGTGATGTTTCTTGATATTGCCAGATTTTTATTGGGAATTGGGAATTGGGAATGGGGAATTGGGAAACAGATTTTTAGGCTGCGTTGTAAACGTAGTTCAGGAGATGGGGAGAATTAAAGCGAGAAAGGCAGTAAAGATACTGGGATTAATTGTAATTATTGCAACTTTTATTGTGTTAAATGGCAATTGGGGATCAATGGTCATAGCATTACCGCCGCCAGAGGATACGCCAGAAGAAATATTACGGACAAAGATTATTATAGAAGCGCGATCGCCAATTGATGGAAGCTTCCTAACAGCTGCCGAATACATTCAATTACAAGCGCAGCTTCAAGAAGCCCCACCACCAAAACTAGACCCCAAAATTCGGGAACAGATTTTCTTGCTTCGCCTACGTAAAACCTTACTTCAGTTTTTCCCATTTTTAAATTTTTGAGAAATTCCCCATTCCCCATTCCCCATTCCCCATTCCCCATTCTGATGTACGATAACGGTGGCGACAAAATTGCAAATAAATGTAAAGAATATATATAGATATTAAAAAAGTAGATTTAGTCAATCACGTTATTTCACTTAGGTAGCTTCATGTCCATGACCACGATCGCCCCTGAGCAGGTTAACAGCATCGTTTGGAATCAGCATAACGATCCCTTTGAAATATTAGGTTCTCATCCCATAGAACAAGACGGAAAAACTGTCTGGGCTGTGCGGGCCTACTTACCAAATGCAAGTGCGGTATGGGTTATTCTTCCTGAACAACGGAAAGAATACCCAATGCAAACAGTGCATCATCCTCACTTTTTTGAATGCACTATTGAAACCACAGAACTGGCAAACTACCAGTTACGGATTAAAGAAGGGGAACATGAGCGTGTTACTTATGACCCTTACGCCTTTCGTTCTCCCAATTTGACAGATTTTGATTTGCATTTGTTTAGTGAAGGAAACCATCACCGCATATACGAAAAACTGGGAGCGCACCCCACGGAAATAGGCGGCGTTAAGGGCGTTTATTTTGCAGTTTGGGCACCCAATGCTCGCAACGTTTCATTGTTGGGAGATTTCAACCTCTGGGATGGGCGCAAACACCAGATGCGTAAAGGGCCAACCGGGGTTTGGGAATTGTTTATTCCTGAAATCGGTGTGGGAGAGCATTACAAATATGAAATCAAAAATTTTGAAGGACACATTTACGAAAAATCTGATCCCTACGGTTTCCAGCAAGAACCCCGCCCGAAAACGGCATCTATTGTCACTGATTTAGATGCTTACACTTGGGATGACGAAAACTGGATGGAAAAGCGGCGACGCACTGATCCCCTTACCCAGCCTGTCTCAGTTTATGAAGTGCATTTAGGGTCTTGGTTACACGCTTCGAGTGCCGAACCTGCTAAACTGCCAAATGGTGAAACTGAACCAGTCGTTATCGTTTCGGAACTTAAGCCAGGCGCACGTTTCCTTACCTATCGGGAACTAGCTGACCGACTGATTCCATACATCAAAGAATTGGGATATACCCATTTAGAAATACTGCCCATTGCGGAGCATCCCTTTGATGGTTCTTGGGGTTATCAAGTAACTGGGTACTATGCTCCCACCTCCCGTTTTGGCACCCCCGAAGATTTCATGTATTTTGTTGACAAATGTCACCAAAATAATGTAGGGGTAATTGTGGATTGGGTTCCGGGTCACTTTCCTAAAGATGGACATGGTTTAGCTTTCTTTGATGGTAGCCACCTGTACGAACACGCTGACCCCCGCAAGGGCGAACACAAAGAATGGGGTACTTTGGTGTTCAACTATGGTCGCCATGAAGTTAGTAATTTCCTAGCAGCCAATGCCCTCTTCTGGTTCGACAAGTACCACATTGACGGAATTCGTGTCGATGCTGTTGCATCGATGCTCTATAACGACTATTGCCGCAAACCAGGAGAATGGCTGCCCAACCAGTACGGCGGCAGAGAAAACCTAGAAGCTGCAGATTTTCTGCGTCAGGTAAATCACATTATTTTTAGCTATTTCCCCGGCATTCTTTCAATTGCTGAAGAATCTACTTCTTGGCCAATGGTATCTTGGCCCACCTACACAGGCGGACTGGGCTTTAACTTGAAATGGAATATGGGCTGGATGCACGATATGCTGGATTACTTCAGCATGGATCCTTGGTTCCGCCAGTTCCACCAAAACAATATCACCTTTAGTATGTGGTACAACCACAGTGAGAACTTCATGCTAGCTCTATCCCACGATGAAGTGGTGCATGGCAAGAGCAATATCATCGGTAAAATGCCGGGGGATACATGGCAGAAGTTAGCTAATATCCGTTGTTTATTTAGCTATATGTTTGCTCACCCAGGCAAGAAAACCATGTTTATGAGCATGGAGTTTGGGCAGTGGAGTGAGTGGAATGCTTGGGCAGATTTGGAGTGGCATTTATTGCAGCATGAAGCCCACCAGCAGTTAAAAACGTTTTTCCGGGAATTGAACCATCTCTACCGTTCTGAGCCTGTTTTGTACACCCAGGATTTTGCTGAACCGGGGTTTGAGTGGATTGACTGTAGCGACAACCGCCATAGTGTAGTTTCTTTCATGCGTCGTGACAAGGATTCTGATGATTTTGCGATCGTGGTTTGCAATTTTACACCACAACCCCATTCTCACTACCGCATTGGTGTACCGCAAAAGGGATTTTATACTGAGTTATTCAATAGTGATGCACGTCAATATGGCGGCAGTAACATGGGTAACTTAGGCGGCAAGTGGACGGATGATTGGTCTTTGCACAGTCGTCCCTATTCGCTAGATTTGTGTTTGCCACCTTTGGGTGTGTTGATTCTCAAGTTGGATAAGAAAAAGACTGCTGAGGTAATTGGATAACAATTTTGGGTGGGTATCCCCCACCCAATCTTGATGTTTTATCGAGTGGTTATAAAATTTTTGCCATTTTCTCATTCCCTGCCTGACAAACAGAGAATGAGAGAAAATTAACTTGCGGCTATATTGCCCCAACCTATGTAGGGTAATTTTGCAGCTGTTGTCCGAACTTGGCTAGCATTCGCCACCAACTGACCGCAAGCATCCCAAGTCCCAGAAATAAATGTGCTTCTTGTACCTTCACCGATCGCAACTGGGGCAGTATAATCATCAATTTGCACTTGCAAGGTTTCCAGATTCACTGTCACGGCGGCTTGAGGATTGGCAGCTACTAACTCTTGCAGTTGTTTAACAGTAGCAGCGTCGGCTGTCACACAAGGTATACCCATTGCGACACAGTTACCGAAAAAGATTTCTGCGAAGCTTTCACCTATTAAAGCTTGGATTCCCCATTTTGCGATCGCTTGGGGTGCGTGTTCCCGTGATGAACCACAGCCAAAGTTGCGGTTGACTATTAAAATATTTGCGCCTTGATATTGCGGTTGGTCAAAGGGATGTTCACCTTTAAGTGCTGTCCGGTCATCAATAAATGCACCTTCGCCTAACCCATCAAAGGTAACGGCTTTTAAATATCGTGCGGGAATAATGCGATCGGTATCTATATCATTGCCCACTAAAGGTATACCGCGCCCTGAAACTGTTTTAACTTCACTCACCATAATTTTTATTTACCTATCATTTCAATGACAGCCTGTTAATTTCTACAAATGACCAAAAAATTACAGTAACTCACGCACATCAGAGACTTCGCCTTTAATCGCAGCTGTGGCAACCATCGCCGGACTCATTAACAATGTCCGACCAGAAGAGGAACCTTGTCTGCCTTTAAAGTTGCGATTAGATGAGGAGGCACTGATTTGTCTTCCTTGTAGCTTATCAGGGTTCATGGCTAGGCACATGGAACATCCCGGTTCACGCCATTCAAATCCGGCTTCCTGAAAGATTTTATCCAATCCTTCAGTTTCTGCCTCTTGCTTCACTCTTTCAGAACCGGGGACAACAAAGGCTTTGATTCCCTCTGCAACATGGCGACCTTTGGCGATTTTTGCCGCTTCCCGCAAATCACTAATTCTACCGTTGGTGCAACTACCAATAAAGCAGACATCTATTTTGGTACCCTTGATTGGTTGACCGGGATATAAATCCATGTAGCGGTAAGCTTCTTCGGCAATAAATCGGTCTTCTTCAAGCAGTTCTTCTGGTTGAGGCACTAACTGGTTGACACCGATACCTTGACCAGGAGTAATCCCCCAGGTGACAGTAGGAGAAATTTCCGCAGCGTCGAATACGACTACATCATCGTACTGGGCATCAGCATCGCTCTTGATGGAATCCCACCAAGCCACTGCTTTATCCCAATCTGCATCTTTGGGAGCAAAATCTCTGCCTTTGAGGTAATCGTAGGTAACTTGATCGGGATTCACATAGCCGCATCTAGCACCGCCTTCGATCGCCATATTGCAGACAGTCATTCTTTCTTCCATATTCATTTGTTCAAATGTCGTACCTGCAAATTCGTAGCCATAGCCCACGCCACCTTTAACGCCAAGGGTGCGGATGATATGCAGGATGACATCTTTGGCGTAAACTCCTGGGTTCAGGTTGCCGTTAACTTCAATTTTGCGGACTTTTAGTTTTGAGAGGGCGAGGGTTTGGGAAGCGAGAACATCCCGCACTTGGCTAGTACCAATACCAAATGCGATCGCACCAAATGCCCCATGACTCGAAGTGTGGCTATCTCCACAAGCGATCGTCATTCCTGGTTGAGTCAGTCCCAGTTCTGGAGCGATGACATGAACTATACCCTGACTACCAGAACCGATGTTGTAAAAAGTTATGTTATTTTCTTGGCAGTTATTTTCAAGCGCCTGAATCATCTCCTCTGCCAAACTATCAACAAAGGGACGTGCCTGATTTTCTGTCGGCACAATATGATCGACTGTGGCAACAGTCCGCTCTGGAAACAGTACTTTTAGACCCCTTTCGCGTAACATAGCAAAGGCCTGGGGACTGGTAACTTCATGAATTAGGTGAAGCCCGATAAATAGTTGCGTCAGCCCAGAGGGAAGTGTACCAACGGTGTGTAAGTCCCAAACTTTATCAAACAGGGTACCTTTGCTCATACGTAAATTAATATTTAAATAGTCCGGTCTTAAATAGTATCAAAAAATAGTCTAAGTTTTTATAGATTGCTTCATAATATTAGTTACATTTTTGTACTCTTATTCTTCTGTGTCGCGCCAGATGCAACAACGGGAAGGCAGTCCATTTCCTTTGGGTAGGCAATGTCCGCTTTTGGTCTTCCGTAACTCATCCGTAAGCCCTAACTAATATTTAAAGCCTCCATCCCAAAGAGATGCGATGTTACGGGTATCCTGGTGATGCCCAGTGTGGAATGCTGGTAATAAAGTTGCTAAAACTACGCTTGTAGTAGAAATTGCCTGATTTTGATCCTTTACATTACTTTAGAGACAGTCTTTGAAAACTCAGCTTAATTCTTCTAGTAGAGGAGAGAGCTAATTAAAAAGCCATATACTGCAATTACCAAGCAATAGTTTGATTGGCTCCTAATTAAAGACCTATTAGGAGCTTTTTTTAATTGATATTTTTTAAGTGATTATCTACCTATAGGGGCGGTATATATAGAAAAGCGTAGTTGCGATTAAACTATTCCTTATGGATATTAATGATTGATTCTGATGGTAGATGGATTCAAAAGATCAAGATTGATAATATGTATTCGTTGAGTAAAAAACCTTTACCGAATTAATAACAATGAATATTCTTGCTTGGATTGTTTTAGGTCTAATTGCTGGTGCGATCGCTAAAGCTATCTACCCCGGTCATCAAGGTGGCGGTATTCTAGGAACAATTTTATTAGGAATCATCGGCGCTTTTGTTGGTGGTAGTCTAGGAGTATTTTTCAGCACAGGGACGTTAAGTTTAGCAGCTCCCAGTCTTAGTATTCCGGGTATTGCAGTAGCAGTTCTTGGTGCAATTGTTGCGGTTTTCCTGTGGAATCTATTAACAAATCGCAGTGCGGTATAAAAGCATAATTGCTGACAATAACTGAAAGTAATTTAGCAAATTTATTTAATTATCGTGAATTAAATTCAAAAAATAGCACTAGCCTAATCACAGGTTGGTGCTATTTTTTAACTTTTGAGCAATCAAAATTTGTAGGATTTTAATAGTGTGCGATCGCTGTTAGCATGGCATATTAAAGACTTGCAATTTAAAAAAATGCTGTTTTGCAGGTGAAGCCAGTGCATTACGGTGAAGCAATCCGCAGAAGAGGCAGGTTTCGCCCATGAGAAACTGCTATTAGCGTAATGCTTTTACACCACTAATCCCCGTCACCCGATTAGTGGGACTTAGACAAAAAACAAACACCTATAAAATAGCCTCAAATCTATATGCAGATAGGCTTTGACATCATTTTGTTTGGTTTTTTGATATATCCAGGTTTTATAAAAAAATTATATGCATTCAAATATTACTGTTTTTAGTGGGAAAACTAAGTTTAGTCAAAGTGCAATCTACCACACCACTAAAGCAGGTATATATGAGCGCGGTTAAACTTCAAGCTAATGATTATCCTATCTCTAAAATATTTGGCAACGATTTTATCTTCACTATTCCTTTATATCAGCGCCCCTATGCCTGGACAACGGAGCAAGCAGGGGAACTACTTGAAGATTTGGTCACTGCGTTGGGAGATAGTGACAATAAAATTGATGATATAAACCCGTATTTTTTAGGAAATATTGTACTCATCAAAGGAGATAAACCAGATGCTCAAGTTGTGGATGGTCAACAGCGTTTGACTACACTTACTGTATTGCTGGCTGCTTTACGGGCATCAGTTTCCAAAGAAAATATACATATATTAACAAAATATCTTTATCAAGAAGATGATTTTGATCCTAATGATAACGTTTATCGTTTGACTGTGCGTGAGCGAGATGCACAGTTTTTCAAGGAATATATTCAGGATGAAGGTGGTATTGATAAGCTGAAAAATTTACATACTGCTAAACTATCAGATAGTCGTAAAAATTTCAAAGAAAATACATTATTGTTTGTAAATCGCTTACAAAGTTGTACTAATAATCAGCTTCTGCGGCTTACTCAATTTATCATTAAAAGATGTTTTTTAGTAGTAGTTGCCACTCCAGATATTGACTCTGCATACAGAATATTTTCTGTAATCAATAATCGAGGAATGGATCTGTCTCATGCTGATATTTTGAAAGCAGAAATTATCGGTAAAATTTCCCTTGAGCAACAGGAAAAATACAGTACTAAGTGGGAAGAAATGGAAGAGAAACTAGGACGTGATATATTCAAGAGCCTATTTTCTCACATCAGAATGATTCACGTAAAATCCAAGCCGCGTGAAAGTATACTTAAGGAATTTCTGAATAGACTCATCCGCGAATCATGAAAGCTTACCAGGAGAGAGTTACAAGGATTTGCACGGAAGGAGCGATCGCTATCTGGCTGTACGAGGAAATA
>NZ_JBALEQ010000156.1:0-44069 GCF_036917775.1 Nostoc sp. | reverse complement strand
TCCGTAGGCGAGGCAGTTTTCATCCATGCCTCTTAATCTACCACCTCAGTAACCCATTTTTGACTGTAGCGTTTCTTATCGTGTGAACGGTTACACAATATCTAATGCCGAGCAAGCACGTCAGGAAATAGAAAATGGGCAGAACATAGAAGATATTGTATTTCCACTATATTTAAAGCTTGCAGATTTAGCCGATAGTCCTAAAGATGAAGAAGTTTTTGACAGTATTTCTCGAATTATACAGCGCGATTATCCCAATACAGCACCAATAAATTTAGTACTATTGCAGCAAAAGTTGAAACTGGGGCAATGTCTCTTGCTATTAGATGGACTTGATGAAGTTTTAGCAGAACAGCGTATTTATCTATCACAAAAACTGAATCGTTTTGCTAACAATTATCCTGGTCAGATTATTGGCACTTCCCGAATAGTAGGCTACCACAGTGGGACGCTTATAAATGGGGTAAAAGAAGTGGAAATTGTTCCGTTTGACCTGCAAAAGACGGGGCAGTATATCAAAAAATGGTTTAACAATAGCAATACTGTATCAGAACTGATGCGGGAGTTGTACAAAAAACCTCAAATTCGCAGTTTAGCCCAAAATCCACTGTTGTTATCGTTGATTTGTAGTTTGTACCAAGAAACAGGTGTCCAGCTTCCTACACGACGTTGCCAGGTATATGAAATGGTAGTGGATTATATGCTGGGAAATTGGTGTAGTGATAACAGTAGGCAAATACCTGATAGTAGTTGGATAGCAGCCAAACAAGATTTATTAGGAGAAATTGCCTATCAATTTAGCTGTGAGAGGAAAGATATATTTACGATACAAGACCTCCGCATCAAAATCGAAAAATATCTTAAAAATCCCTCTATATCAACAGATTTTATAAATAAAAATACTTCCCAACTCATAGCAGAATTATCTCAACAAGATGGCATATTGCAAAACTTGAGCCGGGATAACAAAAAATATCTTTTTGTGCATCGAACATTCCAAGAATACTTCACAGCTTTGCACTTAAAGCATTTAATTGAAACAGACATTAACAGAGGTATTTCTCTAGTAAAAACAAACTTGTATAAATATGAATGGCATGAGACATTAAGCCTATTAGCAGGATTATTAGATAATCCAATTCCTCTACTCAAAGCTATCTCTCTAGAAAAAGACGATATTTTTCATAGTCTTCTACTGCTATCAGGTGAATGTATTGCCGAATGCAAGGAGCAATCTTATCCCTTCATGCAAAAAATTCTTGAAGAAATTTATGAACTATGGCAATCTCGTCCATATATATTTTTTATTACTGTAGTTGTCGAAAGAATTGCTTATACAAACAACATAATGCAAGAAAAATTATTAAATATAGCATTAAAGCACAATTCGTCAGAGGTCAGATGTGAGGCAGTAAAAATCTTAGAAAAAACAGCTAATTCACAAGTTGTAGAAGCTTTTAGGGAAACCATTAATGATAAGGATATTTCTGTCAGGTTTTGGAGTGCTTTAAGTTTAGGATGTATTGAAGAAGAAACAGCAATCAAAGCTTGCGTTATACAAGCAATAAATGAAAATAATCCTAATGTAATAAAAGCAATTTTTACATCTTTTAAAATAAATCAAAGTCCCAAAATAATCATAAAAATACTTAAAAAATACCTCAAATATATAAATAAATTAAGTTTTCAAATATTTATATGGAAATTTCAAGATTATGTTATACAATGTTGCATTAATTACGAATATAGAGAATATTATATAAATGATTTCTATAGAATCCATAATTTCAACATTATTAATTTGTTACTAGAATGCTCTAGTTTTTTACATAGTATTTTTATGAAAGAAACTATAGTTCTATTTGGAGAGATTGGTGATAATGATGTAGTTGATTGCTTAATACAAGTATTAGAACCATTAGAAGATAAATTTAAACAATGGTTATCAACAATATTAGAAATCAGAAATGATTCACTAGGGATTTTTCTAGATAATCAACATTATTATGATGATGAAATATACAATGTATTAACTCAAAAAATAATTCAAGAGTTAAGGAAGACTGATACTCAGGAAATAATTAACCAGGCAATTAAAGAAATTGATTTACGGTGTGTTGAAGTCAGGAAAAAAGCCATTATTTCTTTAGGGCAGATTGGTAATGCAAAAGCAATAAATATATTGAATAGAGCCATTCATGATTTAGATGATAAAGTCAGAGTGGAAGCTGCTATAGCTTTAATAAAAATTAACAGTTTACAAGCTTTTGAAACATTAAAACAAGTTGCCAATAATTCATCTAACATTAAAAGGGAAGTGATAATGGCTCTGGGTAAGACGAATATACCCCAAGCAATTGAGTTACTTACTCAATTTATCGAAGACCAGGATAGGGACATCCGATGGCATGCTGTCACTGCTCTTGGAGAAATTGGCAATTCTCAATCTGTGAAAATTTTAATTGGCTATCTCAACCATTCAGATAATGATGTCAGAAGAGAAGCTTTTGCAGCTTTGGCAGAAATCAGCACTCCAGAGGTGATTGAGTGTTTAATTCATGCTCTTAAACAAAAAAGCATGAAGATAAAAAGTGGGTTGCAGCAGCATTTGGAAAAATTAAATGGTCTGCTCAAGAATTGAAGCACTATAAGAATGTAGAAGTAGTTGAGAGCTTAATTGATAGTCTTAATGATTCTGACAGTTATGTTAGACGATGGATTGCTGTTGCCTTGGGTAAGATTCGCCATCCTCATGCAGTTAAAGCGTTAATACTTGCTTTAGATGATCCGGATGCTACAGTTAGAAAATATGTGGCGATCGCATTAGGTCGAATCTCTCATCCTACAGCAGTCATGGCATTGGCGAGTAAAATCCAAGATAAAGATAATTCAGTTAGAGAACAAGCAGTATTAGCTTTAGAAAAAATTGGCGATCCGAGAGCTACAAAAGCCTTAATTTCAGCATTAACGTCTCCAGATAACTATTTCAAAATGCTTGCTGCTGCAATTCTCGGAAAAATACAGTGGAATATACATATCATTAGGCTAATTTTAAAAAAAATTTATTTTTCTAATTTAAAAAAATCTGATTCTGTACTCTTATTTTCAGACATAATCAGCAAGCTAGATCCTTCAGACAACAGCATAAGATGTAGGGCAGCAACAGCATTGGGAGAAATAGGTAGTCCTGAAGCGGTTAAATTCTTAATTATATCGCTTGTTGATCCAAATAGTGATGTTAGAGGACGAGCAGCAGCAGCTTTGGGAAAAATTCGATGTTCTAAATCGATTACAGCTTTAATCCAAGCTCTAAGCCATCCAGATGCAGCAGTCCAACAAGAAGCTATAGCAGCACTCAAACATATTGGTACTTCAAAGGTTCTAAAAAGTCTTGTGCAGTCTTTTACAATAGACCTTGATGATCCTGATATTTACACGTTGGCAAGAATACTAGCAGTTAGAGTTAGTATGACCCAAGAGCATGATAAATTAATTCCACTTTACCCACGAAAAGACAAATTTATTGATACACCATAGCATAATAAAAATTTTAAAAATTTTTATTTAACCTTAGTAATCAACATTTATATTTTTCTTTTATAATACCTATCTGGTCTCGAAATTTAGCTCCTTTTTGGGGGTCAACCATGTAAACAAAATTTGCAAAACCTTGAATTGAAGACATAACATCTGTTGAGTTACCCCAGAACTTACCTTCTAAACCATCTTTCTCAATTTGATAAAGAGTTGCACGAAAACGTTTCAACTTCTCTCTCGAAATACTAGGTTTGCTGTTGACTACAATCCCAGTAACCTCTAATCTATTAGATTTACGCATAATTCGGGTTTTATCTCTATTAATTTCAAACCCTTCATGCTTTACAATCCCCTCTGTATGCCTTAAAACTTTTCCTATATTGCATACACTCTCATTAGACGCAGAAAAGGTTAAGTCATCAGCATAGCGCGTATAACGAAATCCAAAACGTTCAGTCATCTGAGTCAATCTTCGATCGAGACGGCGACATATTAGATTCGTAATCATAGGGCTAGTTGGCGCACCCTGCGGTAGATAACTACGATGATTTACAAATGTGACAGTACAAAGTAACGCAAAGATTGTTGATGCTGACTCTGAATATCCAAAAGACCTAAAAAGACCTTTTACACGTCTATAAGAGATAGAATGAAAAAAGTCTTTAATATCTACATTAATAATTACATCTGCCCCGACATGAGGCTCTGCATTCGTTACAATTGAGCGGCGTTTACCAAATTTTGGATACTGAATTAGTTCAGGCAAAGCAATTGCATAGATTATTAATTTCAATATCAATCTAAATTTATAAAAGATACTGATATATTTTGTATTTAAAACTTGTGTTATGAAAAATTTTATATTTATTTTATGTTTTTCTTTTATTATTTCGCTGTTACGAAAACCGTGAGCAGCATCATGAAGAGAAGGCTCAAGCTTTTTTAAAACGTTTTTTAGAATCCAATACTGTACATTCTTTAAATTTTGAGTTGGGGCAGAAATTATTCTTTCTCCACCTGTCTTTTTCGGGATAGAAAAACAAATATAATGGTGCTTTGTGGCTGCATCTTGCTTAGGCGAAAAAACTAATAATCGTAAATCTGCTAAATCAACATTTATTAACTTCGATATTTCTCTGAAAGAGTTACATTGAGGTAAACAATATTTCTCTAATAATTTCTCCTTTCCTTGTTTATTTCTCGTATTTTTACCTTGTAATTGTTTTTGGCGATACCAATAATCATTTTCTAAATCGTTTGCTTCCCGCCACCACCTATTTAGTTGTTGCTCTATGTCTTCATCAATTTCATAGCTGTCGTCAGAAGACTCACCTTGATTAACTGACATTTGTTTACCTTTTTTCAATTTCATTTACTACTTTTGTTCAAATAAAGTAATAAACAAATTAAGTTTTAATCAAAATTAAAAGAGGGTTGAGCATCACATTTATGAGGTTACACCTTCGTGAAGATCAAGTTCACCGATAAGAAATTGAGATTTAACTTTATACATGGATGGCGATCCACCACCCAGATTGCAAAGTGATTTTACCTACAATGTGATGCACATTACCCTCATCTGTAGTATAACAAGCAGAAACGAAAGCATCTGTAAAGCTATTTCCTATCCGCCTTGCTCAAATTTTGCTTGTATTGGATCATCCATTGGTGGATGCCGACCAATTTCTTTATCAGCTTCACGAATATTGATTACCCTTTCCCGGTTCAAAGTTAATGCGGTGACTGTCGCTCGTCCTGTAGCTGTCAAACCCTCAATTAACAGTCCATCGGCAGACCAAATAAAATGCTCACTCCAGTTACACTGTCGTGGATTAAATAATGAAACTTCTTCTCCAGATAGAGGATCAGTTGCTGTTAGGCGATTTGTCTTTCTGCGATTGCAGTGAAAGCAAGCTAACGCCAGATTTTCTAAATTATCTGTTCCACCTAATGACAAGGGTATAACATGGTCTACCGTGAACTGTACATACTGCCATTGTTCAGAGGCATGGCAATACTCACATAGGTACTTGGCGCATTGACGTACCTGCTTTTGGGTGGCTTCAGGGATTTTACTACGAGAGGACACAATTTACGATGCTGACTGAGTTGACGCAAGGGATAAATTACGAATTGTACGATTGACAAAGCTTAAATAATCATCAATTTCTTCGTAGCAATCAAGTTCTTGTTCTTCTTCTGTACTCAGTGAAGTTGCTTGCTGTTTTGCCAATAGTTCTTCAATGCGACTTTGGACAGTGCTGGATGCCCGAAAAACTGGAATACCTTCCTCTGAATCAATCCGCACTGCACCATCAATGGGTAGCTTTGTTAGCAGACAGGATAGTTTCGGTGGCTGAGAGATGCTCATGGCAGTGCCAGAAAGTTAATCGATGAGTAGTTTGATTTTAGCTCAAAGGTGCGTAGGCGTAGCCCGTTGTAAACATTGCTTGCTGATTTAAGCATTTTAACCAAATTGTATAAGTTTAAACATTTTTTGTGTAACAAATTACCTTAGCATCTAAGTAAAGGGATAATGCAACGCTAAAGCCAGTACAGCAACTTGGAGGTAGTTTTGAACGTAGCTAGTAAGGTAGATGCTATTCTCAACGCTTGGTTAGACTACATTAATTTAGATGAATACAGTAAAGCCAGGGTTGAAACCAACAGCGATAAAGTCAAACAGCGTGGTGTAAAGCTAGTACGTGACCATTTATTAATTGAGCAAGCCACGTTTTCAGAATTACAGCAAAAAGTTAAGCAAAGCCAAAATACCATACAAGAGGCAGTATGGGTTTTATCATTTCCCCAAGTTTTAGATGTAGAAAAGGGAAAATCTTATCTTTGTCCTCTGTTTAGCTTAGACGTTACATCTATCCTCAAGGGGGAGTATCAAGCACAAGGGTGGAACTTAGATAGTTTAATACTAATAGAAGCTGGAGACAACTTAGCCACCTTTCTGGGATTGGATGATGAACAGTGTGAAAAATTGATTACTCAAGATGGGCTACGAAGTTTTCTGGAAACTACTTTTAAGCTAACATTTGATAGCTATCAGAATTGGATGGAACAGGTTGTTATTCCCCGTCGCTCTCGTGAACAAATTCAACGTCAGCCTTATTTATTTGAGTTTACAGGGGCTGCATATAATTATAATCTCCGGCAAGACTTAAAAGAGATTAAATCAGGCTCGAAAAATTGCTCAAAAGGACATCCTGCTTTTGAATACTTGTTTGGTGAACCTAAGTCTGAAAAAGAAGAAGTTATCTACATGGGAGTTTTCCCAACTCACGCACCGACTAATTCACAATCAAAAGCACTCAAACACGCTCAAAGTGAACCGATAACAGCTGTACAAGGCCCACCTGGTTCGGGTAAAACTACTCTGATTCTTCATGTTATTGCTCAACAGGTAGTTAAACGCGCACTCAATTTAATTGAAATTGGTCAGAATATCAATAACCTAACGGTAGTTAGTAGCACGAATAATAAAGCAGTTGATAACGTCATTGAAAAGCTAGATGATTTTTTTCAAGATGAGTTATTTTATCTCAAAGGTGGAAATAAAGATAATATTGAATCAGCCAATGGAGCTATTGCAAAATTACGGCAAGCTATTGATTTTTTACAAAAGAATCAATTTGATGAGCAACTAAATAATTTATTAAAACGAAAAATTCAACAGATTAAAGAGGAATTATTAGCAGAAGAGTCTAGATATTTAAAATTAAGCCAAAAGTGGGATTTAGATAAACAAAGATATAAACATCTTTCACAACAGATTCAAACGCTGCAACAGAATTTAGACGAAATTCTCTCAACCTTAATTCCTTTTCAGCAACGAGCCAGACATTTATCACAGTACAATCAACTACCAATACAAGCGTATAACATCATAGAAAAGCATTTTAACAAGGCTGAATCACTTCTATCTGAAAGCAGATTAAATTGGTGGGTTCGCTTTTGGCGTTGGCTAACTGGGAAAACGGAAGAACGTATTTTGCGTGAGCTAAATTCAGCTTGTAAATCAGCTATAGAACAAACATCTACAACTATTTTCCCTATAGAACAACCTACCAATCGCGCTGATTTAATTCAAAAAGCAGGCTTAGTTAGAGAAAGAATAAATGAAGCAGGTGAGTTAAAAAATGTACAAAAAAGATTACAGGAAAAATATAAAGACAGAGACCAGATAAATCAGCAAAGGGAAGACGCTTTTAAGGAATTCCAGTTATTAGAGATTAGCTTGGCTAATCCACCAGAAAATTTTTATACCTCATTTCACCAGAAATTCCATGACAAGCAAAAAGACCTATTTAAGGTATCACGTGATTTTCTTATTCAACAAGCACTCTACAACAAACATAACATCAAACCAACTCTAGAAATTTATTGTAGTCTTATTTCAGGAGATTGGAAGTCGAAATATAAGATTGCGGAAAACCTAGATGAGCATATTAAAAACCTCAGCTTGATTTTTCCGGTAATCACTTGCACATTACTTTCAATCCGCAAAATGATTCCTTTGATTGAGGAATGTGTTGACCGCACAATCATAGACGAAGCGGGAATGATTGACCAGCATAAGGCTTTTGCGTTATTAGTGCGATCGCGTAAAGCTATCATTGTTGGTGATCCTCTACAAATTGAACCTATTATTACTTTGAGCGATCAAAGACGCGAAGATTATCGCCAAACAGCGTTTATTAATAGAGGATTAACTGACATTGATTACCATCGTTATAGTCCAGAAGAAGAGTATAGTGCTACGGCTTATCACCGCGCTGCTGGAGCAAGTGGAGAAGGAGAAGATAAAGGTAAAGGAATTATTTTGAAAGAACATTACCGTTGTCAGCCTAGTATTATTCAATATTGCAATGCTATTGCTGACTATGATTTAGAAATCAAAACAGAACCAGTGAATTCTTTAGTAGAGTCACACTTAATTGCTTATGATGTTGAAGGTAAGATTCGCAATAATGTTAATGAGGAAGAAGTTACTGCTGTATGTGAGATAATTGAGCATTTAGTTAAACAAGGTTACTCAGTAGAAGATATAGGTGTTATTTCACCTTTTAAAGTTCATGCTGCTGCCTTGAGAGAAAAATTAACAAAAAAATTCTCTCAATTAGACTCAAAATCTGTTGGCACAGTTCACACTTTTCAAGGTTCTGAGAAAAAAGTCATTATCCTATCTACAAAAGTATGTCAACCGCAAGATAATGTTTACTGGATTAACAAACGACCAAATCTTTTAAATGTTGCTGTATCAAGAGCTAAAGAATTATTTATTTTAGTTGGTAATCTTTACAGACTAGAAAAAGGAAACCTGACTCGGCAACTTGTTGAACATATTCGAGAGTATGGAGTTATATTAGAGTATAAAACAGCAGCAGAAATTCCTAAAGCAGAACCTGGTACTATTCCGGTTTATGATTGCGATCATTTAAGAATTTTTAGAGAAGCTATCGACCAAGCAGAGGAAGAATTGATAATTGTCACGCCTTGGATTAGGGGAAGTGAATCAAAACTGTTTGGTAAAGAGGTTGTTTCAGTTTTAGAAAGAAGAGTTAAAGTAACATTAGTTTACGGAAATAAAGGTAACGAGGAGAATGATAATAATGATCCCACAATTGAGAATAAGCTGAGACATTTATTCTCACAATATCCAGGTTCACAATTAATTCGCTTAGGAGAAGGAAAACATATAGAAAGTAGAGGAACAAATGAAAGAATTTTGGTACGTGATACGAAACTGGCTATTATAGGAACTTGGAATTGGCTTTCTCACCCTTACAGAGCGCAATGTGGCAGGACATCGTTAAATATTAAACCTCAAATTCGCCAAGAAACAAGTGTACAATTTTCTGATTTATCGTCTATTGAGAGTATAAAAGCAAAAATTTATCAATTAATTTCACAATAGTCAAAAATTTTTAGATCAAAGAGCAGACAACCCGGAATCCAATTTGCTTGTCCTTTGTGGTTGCAGCTTCAGAAAAGCGAGATGTAGAACGACATAAATTTGCAGGATGACCCCAAGAACCACCACGCAAAATTCTATATTCTTCATTTCCATCATCTACCCATGCACTGCCATCTAATGGTGCGTCTTGATAGTCATCGTGTTCATAATCAGCACACCACTCCCAAACATTACCGTGCATATCGTATAAGCCAAAAGTATTAGCTGGAAAACTACCAACTTCTGTTGTACATTGGCGATTAATGCTATTTATATTGTCATTTTTACCGCAATAATTGGCTAATTTATCTGTAATTATTTGACCAAAATGGAATGGCATTGAAGTTCTAGCACTACAAGCATATTCCCACTCAGCTTCACTGGGTAAGCGATATTGCCTTCCTGTTTCCTGCGACAGTCGCTCACAAAACTCTAGTGCATCGTACCAAGAAACTCGTTCTACAGGTAAATTATCGCCGTTAAAACAGGATGGGTCAGGTTTGAGGTGGTTTATTTTTGGGAGGTTTGCAATAGCTCTCCACTGTCTTTGGGTAACAGGATATCTACCCATAAAGAAGGGTTTTATATTAACTAAATGTTGAGGACGTTCATTTTCTTGTGATGCTTCTTCCTCTCGTGATGCACCCATTGGAAAATTACCACCTGGAATGGAAACTATTTCCAGTACAACACTATTTCCTAAATCTTCTACAAAATACTCAGCTTGTGTACGGTAACGCTTTGTTTCTTTTCCTTTATGATCTACAGTTACAACTTCAAACTCGAAAATATTAAGCTCTGAGGGTGGTGGGCTAACTTGCTTATGTGAATTAGTGTTGACTAAAAACTTTTTAGTTGGGGTTTGAGGAGAAAAATTAGACGAAATAGAAACTTGGTTTTCCTGGAGAAATTTTTGTAACTGGCGAAGAATTGTCTTTGTTTCTTCGTCGATACCTTGGTAGGTGATGCGATCGCCAATATGAATATTATTTCCTTCAGGAAGGTTAACAATGTAATTTGCTAACTGTACCTGACTTGTACCATTAACTGTACTCAGACAGTGCCTTAGTAAATTGATATCGTTATCATTTCGACTACCATCAAGGATACGGTCAAGTATTTTTACTAACTCATCAGACGAAGGAAACTCTGGCATAATTGGCAAATTATTTGCCAGTAGCACTGTTGCACTTGGCAGAATAGCCATGATACCAGAGCGTTCAAATTTCGGCAATCTTACGCTTTAAAATTTCAATGTCGGCAATATTATGCTTGAAAGCGTTGTTTTTAGGTGGAAGCAGGCTTACAAAAGAATTAGCATTTCCGGTTTGTCTGCGGCAAGGTTATGCTTTAACGAGCGGCAAAGATATACTTGAAATCACATAAATTGTGACTTTACCCATAACTTTGCCGCAACGGCAAGCTTATGGTTCCAATAGGGGGCGGCAAAGTTATGCTTCCAATTTTCCAGGTGTAGAGAAAGAAGCCAACTTACTCTGCCCTTTTAGGTTAAAAAATTCCGATCGCGGAATTAAACGTGCTAAGTATATTTGTTTGGGCTAGGGGAAAAAATAACAGATTCTCTGGTTGTCAAAACAGTTAATATGTAAACTTTACTGAAAAAAAGATACCGGGAATTGCTGCGAAAACTAAAGCAGTCAGCAATGCAAATTACCTCTGGATTCAGTATTTTTACAGCTATTTAAATGAGCGAGGTAGAGCCGGGTTTGTGATGGCGAGTTCGGCATCGGATGTGGGGCATGTGGAAAAGGAGATTCGAGAGGAGTTAATCGCTACTCAAGCGGTGGATATGATTATCTCGATTGGGACGAACTTTTTTTACACAAAATCGCTACCTTGTACTTTGTGGTTTTTTGACAAGGGAAAACCAGCAGAACGCCAAGACAAGGTGTTGATGATTGATGCGCGGAATGTTTCCCGGGTAGTGACGCGCAAAATCCGTGATTTTAGTGAAGAACAACTCCAGAATATCACTGCGATCGCTTGGTTGTATCGCGGTCAGCAGGAACGTTATTTAGGGTTGGTGGGGGAATATTTAAATAAGACGCGCCAAGAAGCAGCGACTATTGCAGGTGTGTTGACACAGTTAGAGTCACCGTTAGTTAAGTTGACGCAATTGTTGCAGACTTTTAGCGATCGTCTTGGGGCTTCGCTTCCTTTATTAAAGGATTTACCCGAAGTTGAGGGATTAGTTGCTGAAGATATCGCCAATCAGAATATAGAGACTTTCCGCGCTACTTTGTCTGAGTTGGAAGCGGGAATTCAAGAATTGACTGCGGCGAGTATTGCGGCGAATTTTGAGGATTTATTTGGATGAGTTGGTCTAAAAGTCGGCTAAGTAATCACTTTGAAATTAAGCATGGATATGCTTTTAAAGGCGAATATTTTGCTAATTCTGGACGATACATTGTTCTGACTCCTGGCAACTTTTATGAAGAAGGAGGTTTTAAGGAGCGTAAGAATGAAAAGTATTACTCGGTTGATCATCCAGTCGAATTTATCTTAAAAAAAGGTGATTTAATTGTTGCGATGATTGAGCAAGGAGAAGGATTACTTGGTAGTTCGGCTATAGTACCTAATGATGATAAATATCTGCATAATCAACGGTTAGGATTGATAGTTAATCTTAATGAGAAAACGTTAAGTAAGAATTTCCTATACTACCTTTTCAATACACGCGCAGTTCGTAATTCTATAATAGCTACAGCAACAGGAATAAAAGTAAAGCATACTGCACCAAATAGAATTCTAAGTATTGAAGTTCCCCTTCCCCCACTTGCAACTCAACAACGCATAGCTGACATTCTCTCAACCTACGATCGCTTCATCGACAACAACAACCGCCGAATAGCACTGCTGGAAGAGTCCATCCACCTGCTGTATAAGGAATGGTTTGTGCGATCGCGCTTCCCTGGCTACGAGTCGGTGAAGGTAGTTGATGGTATTCCAGAGGGGTGGCAAATTACTACATTATCAAAAATAGCAAAAGTAAATGAACAGAGTATTAGTAAAAAAACTCCCCTGAACAAATACAATACATTGATATTTCATCATTTTATAATAACTGAATTAGGATGCACATAATTAGTCGTAAAAAACTTCGGGAATTTTGGGAAGCACACCCTGATTCCTACGAAGCTTTAAATAATTGGTACAAATTTGCTAGTAAAGCAAAATGGACTAATTTAATCGAGGTTCAAACAGTATATAATACGGCAGAATCAGTAAGTAATTTTACAGTTTTTAATATCAAGGGCAATACATATCGCCTCGTAGTAGATATCATATATACTGACCAGACAATTTTTGTAAAATATATTTTAACTCACGCCGAATATGATAAAGAGAAGTGGAAAAATGACCCTTACTTTTAATCCAGAGACTTACGCCCTTTTACTAGCTAAGTATCAACCAAAAGTAATCACAAATGACACAGAAAACGAACAAGCAATAATCATAGCCGAAGAACTAGCACACCGAACAAATCGAACATCTGAAGAATCGGCTTTATATAACTTGTTGATTGCTTTAATAGAAAAATATGAAGATGAAAAATACCCGATGGGTGAGACAACCCCATTATCAATGCTTCTCCATTTAATCGAAGCTCGAAATTTAAAACAAACTGATTTAATCGGTGTAATCGGTTCGAGTAGTGTTGTGTCTGAAATTTTCAACGGTAAGCAACAGATTAGTAAAGCACAAGCGAAAGCATTAGGTGAATTTTTCCAAGTTGATGCTGAGTTGTTTATACATTAATTATTGTTCAGGCGTAGGCGTAGGTTGGGTTTTGTTCCTCAACCCAACATTATCAAGACTTTCATTCAGAAACAAGTACTTTCGTGCAAAACACAAGTGCTTTCGTTCAGAACACAAGTGCTTTCGTTCAGAACACAAGTGCTTTCGTTCAGAACACGAGGGCTTTCGTTCAGAACACGAGGACTTTCGTTCAGAACACGAGGGCTTTCGTTCAGAACACGAGGGCTTTCGTTCAGAACACGAGGGCTTTCGTTCAGAACACAAGTCAATACGGTTCGGATAAGGTTTTTTGCTCTGGTGTAACACTTCGTGAATGCGAGCGATCGCACCAAAAAGGAATTACAGTCTGCCCCTGACAAAGAGCTTTATTTACCTACTACCTATTCCCTAATGATGTCTGTTGGGGTTTCTGGGGTGAGGGTTAAACCGCGATAGACTTGTTCAATGGGGAAATTGAGGTTAATGCTTTTGAGTTCGATTTTATCGCCTACTTTGTAGTTGATAATCAACCAGTCGCCTGCGTCGTTTTTGTGATAAAGGTCGATTTCGATGCTGGTAGAACTGACTAGTAGGTAATCGATTAAAGCTGGGTTTTGGCGGTACATTCGGAATTTGCCACCGCGATCGTAGGCTTCGGTGCTTGCGGAGAGGACTTCGACGATTAAGCAGGGGTAGGTAATATATTGGGTGGTGGTTTTATCGCGATCATCGCAGGTAACGCTGGCATCTGGGTAGGTATAGTTATTACTGCCAAAGATATTGACTTTGACATCAGAATTTCCGGTGATGCAACCTGTATTTTCTAAGTGGCTGTCGAACATGGCGGTGAAGCGGATAGCGATACGACCGTGATTGACACTGCCGCCGCTCATGGCGTAAACTTCGCCGTTGATATACTCGTGCTTTTCTAGTTGGGTTGTTTCCCAGGCAAAGTACTCGTCTGGGGTGAGGTGGGGGGCGTTATCTTTGGCTGCGATCATTGTGGGGAAACTCCTGGATTGGATGACTCGCACACTTTCATATAGAAAAATCTCTGCTGCACTTTATTTTACACAAATAGATTTATCCGTAATGCCCTACTCTTCGTCTAACAATGCTTGTTCATCAAGGAAGGTTTGTAGCCGGATCTCATAATCTTCATAGTACAGTTTATATAATGCTTGGCTATAAAGTAGCTTTCCGTCTAAGGGAAACTCTTCATCTAGCAAATCATTGAATTCTGGATTATCTTCATATCTAAATTCTGTTTTCTTTAATTTCAAAATCTTCTTTTGACTTTTTTCTAAGGCAAAACTGAAAAATGAAGATATGAAGTCCTATATTAAGTTTGCAGGAACATCAATTTTTTGTGGGATGAGAGTAAAGTGAGCTGTAAGGAGTATTTATGTCACAGTTGGAGCAAGCACAACCAGACACCTTTGTAACCAAAAGCTTAGAAATCCCCAATATTTTCGACCAGGTTGATTCTCTAGCTAAAGACTTTGCCACCCGTGCAGGCGCACACGATAAAGAGGGTTCCTTTCCCTTCGAGAATTTTACAGCTTTGTCTGAGGCAAAATTACTCAGCCTCACCATTCCCCGTGAATTAGGTGGTGAGGGTTTAGGGCTATCAACTATCTGCCGAGTCATTGAAGGGATAGCACGTGGCGATGCTTCAACTGCGCTAGTACTGACAATGCACTATCTCCAACACGCCAATGCAGCCCGTAGCCGTCGCTGGCATCCAGAAGTATATAAAAGGTTGTGTCGTGAATCCATTGAAGGCATTGCTCTGATCAATGCCGCCCGTGTTGAACCAGAGTTAGGAACCCCAGCTAGAGGCGGATTACCTGCCACAATTGCCGAACGGACAACAGAGGGTTGGCGTTTGACAGGCCACAAGCAATACACTACGGGTAGTCCCATCCTCAGCTACTTTGTGGTTTGGGCGCGGACAACTGAAGATGAACCACAAGTTGGCAATTTTTTGGTTCCGCGCGATTTGCCGGGTTTACAAATTGTCGAAACCTGGGATCACTTGGGGATGAGAGCTACAGGCAGCCACGATCTGATTTTGGAGAATGTATTAATTCCCTTAGAGTACGCCCTGAATATCAGTCCCATATCTGCTGCGCCATCACTTGATCCACTGATTTCCACTTGGGGCAGTTTGACAGTGAGCGCTTTATATCTCGGTGTGGCTACCAGTGCGCGAGACTGGCTGGTTAAATATCTTTGGGAGCGATCGCCTTCTAATCTCAAAGAACCGCTAGCAACTCTGCCACGCTTCCAAACTGCCGTGGGTGAAATAGAAGCACTGCTATTTGCTAACAATAGATTAATTTATAGTTTGGCTCAAGATATTGATCGGGGCGAGTACGATCCTAACGTCGGATTACAGGCACAAGCTGTTAAATACCTTTCTACAACTAACTCGATTCGTGCTGTGGAGATTGCCTTGGAACTAACTGGTAATCCTGGTATGTTAAAAAGAAATCCTTTAGAGCGGCACTACCGTGACGTTCTGTGCAGCCGTATCCATACACCACAAAACGATGTTATTTGTCAGTCATTAGGGAAGTCGGCACTGAAAGTCAAGTAATCCAGGAGTGAGGCAGCAATTCTGATTATGAGAATTGCTGTAGAGTTTGAGGTATACCAGATGATTTCAACTTTTTCTTCAAGGAGAAGTGGAAAGAATTCATGGGCGAACCTATCGGTTAAATTAAGCCTTGGTGTAATTGAAAATATTGTAGAGTATAGAATTACCCTAAGTGTTGTCCTACGCAACTCACCCTATGACTACCGCACCCTTAAGCTGGGAAGAACTAGAAGCCCTAACGGACTATCAAATAGATCCCGTTAATGGTCTTACCAATGCTAAAGCCCGGTTGCGCTTGTTTGGTCAGCCAGAATCTGATGTGCGGGTAACGCTGTACCGCGATAACCATGCCTGGTGTCCTTACTGTCAAAAAGTTTGGTTATGGTTAGAGGAAAAACAGATCCCCTACCGCATCGAAAAAGTGACAATGTTCTGCTACGGGGAGAAAGAAAGTTGGTACAAACGTAAGGTACCGTCAGGAATGCTCCCTGCGATCGAGCTAGATGGACGGATTATTAAGGAAAGCGATGACATTTTGATCGCTTTGGAAAAGGTTTTTGGTTCATTAAACCAAGGGATGGAAGACCCCACGGTGCTGACTCTACGTCAATTAGAACGACTTTTATTTAGAGCCTGGTGCGTTTGGCTGTGTTCTAAAGCCGGTTCCTCTCAACAAGAACAACGCAACCGAGAACAATTTATCGCAGTGGTGGCTAAGGTTGAAGAGGCTCTGGGTCGCACTCCAAGCCCTTACTTTTTAGATAGCTTCGGCACCGTCGATGTCATTTTTACGCCATATCTCGAACGGATGAATGCGAGCCTTTACTACTACAAGGGCTACTCTCTGCGATCATCGCAAAACCCCCGCTTGAGCGCATGGTTTGCGGCAATGGAAAGCCGACCGACCTACTGCGGTACCCAAAGCGACTTTCACACCCACGCACATGATTTGCCACCCCAGATGGGGGGCTGTTGGGAAAACGGCGAAACCCAGATGCTTCTCAATAAAGCGCAGGTGGATAATGGCCCCTGGTTTGGGCTACCAGATGTTGCTTATCCAGAACCCGAAAACTCCCGCATGGAAGCTCTTAAGCGAACCATCGAGCATCGCATCAATATTATCCGAGTCAACCCCTTAGATGATAAATTGTTTGATCAAGCGCTACGTTGTGCTTTAACACACATGATGACAGGTGAAGACTGTGTACCTCCATCGGGAGCTGATGTCGCTCTCCGATATTTGCGCGATCGCATTAATGTACCGCGAGATATGTCCATCTATGCAGCCAAGCGATTGAGGGAATCCCTGGAAAAAACCGCAGCCCTTGCGGGTGATGGGCAGCCAGACCCCATTCCCACTAAGCATCGACGAGATCAAGACCCGTCTAACTTTGTAAGCAGGGGAGGCAGGGGAAGAGAAAATAATTTTAACTGATTAATTTACCACAGACACTTCTGACAATTAGTAGAAACTCCCGTAAAACAGGTGTCATATCTTCTTGTCGCCACACTACAGCCGTTTCTACTAATGGTGTTTTTTCTTCTAAAGTGCGATAAACTACACCAGCCCTTTGAAGATTTTGCAAAGAAGACGGTGCGATCGCAATCCCCATTCCCGCAGACACTAGTCCGATGATTGTCTGCATTTGGATTGCTTCTTGAGTTACTTTTGGGCTGAAATTTCCTTGCTGGCAAAGACTCACGATTTGATCGTAAAGTCCGGGGCCCAAATGGCGAGGGAACATAATAAAATTTTCGTCTTTTAGCTCGCGCACTGAAATATTTTCTTGTCTGGCTAAGAAATGAGTTTCTAGCAAAGCTAAAATTAGTCCTTCTTGCTGAATACATTCTTGATTGAGAGTGTTGTCTTCTAAAGGTGGATGGGCAAAACCTACATGGATGCGGCGATTGAATAGCGCTTGTTCTTGCTGAGTTGTCGTTAATTCTTGCAATACTAACTCCACCTCTATAAACTGTTCTCGAAACCGCCGCAAAATCACAGGCAGCAAATCGTAAGTTACCAAGCTGGTGAAACCTACTCGTAGTAGTCCTTTCTCACCCCTACCTGTCCGTTGAGTCAGATCAATTGCCTTGGACAGTTGAGCGAACAACTGATAAGCTTCTTGCAAAAATACTTGTCCGGCTTCCGTTAGCTGCACCTGTCGTTTGGTTTTGCGTTGAAAAAGTTCTACTCCTAGTTCTGCTTCTAGCTGCTGAATTTGCTGGCTTAAGGGCGGTTGAGCAATGTGAAGTCGCTCTGCGGCTCTACTAAAATGCAGTTCTTCAGCTACAGCAATGAAGTAGCGCAGGTGTCGCAGTTCCATAGTTTTGATATTTTATAAGTCTCAAATATTCATAAATATATATTGGACATCAGAAAAATTGCTATTTATGATACTCATACATAAAAGTCATAGGATGATGTAACTATGTCAGAGAATTTGAGAAGCCAAGTAGTAACGCAAGGAGTGCAGCGATCGCCAAATCGAGCAATGCTGCGTGCAGTTGGTTTTAAAGATGAAGATTTCAACAAAGCCATTGTCGGTATAGCCAACGGTTACAGCACCATCACCCCCTGTAATATGGGGATAAATCAACTGGCACAAAGGGCAGAAGTTGGGATAAAGTCTGCCGGGGCAATGCCGCAAGTATTTGGCACAATTACCATCAGTGACGGGATTTCGATGGGAACTGAAGGGATGAAATATTCCCTAGTGTCGCGGGAAGTCATCGCTGATTCCATTGAAACCGCCTGTACTGGACAAAGTATGGATGGTGTACTGGCGATTGGCGGTTGTGATAAAAATATGCCAGGGGCAATGCTAGCGATCGCTCGGATGAATATCCCGGCAATATTCGTTTACGGTGGTACAATTAAACCTGGTCACTACAACGGACGCGATTTAACCGTTGTCAGTTCTTTTGAAGCAGTTGGTCAATACAGTGCTGGAAAAATTGACGAAAAGGAATTATTAGAAGTTGAGAGTCGCGCTTGTCCTGGCGCTGGTTCCTGTGGAGGAATGTTCACGGCTAACACAATGTCTTCAGCATTTGAAGCCCTGGGAATGAGTTTGCCCTATTCTTCAACAATGGCAGCAGAAGATGCCGAAAAAGCCGACAGCACAGAAAAATCGGCTTATGCGTTAGTCGAAGCCATCAAAAAACAAATCTTACCCCGGCAAATTATCACCCGCAAATCTATAGAGAATGCTATCTCTGTGATTATGGCGGTGGGTGGTTCGACAAATGCCGTATTGCATTTTTTAGCGATCGCCCGCGCTGCTAATGTAGACTTAACTCTGGATGACTTTGAAACAATTCGCGCTCGTGTTCCGGTTTTATGTGATTTAAAACCAAGTGGTAAATATGTCGCTACAGATTTGCATAAAGCTGGTGGCATTCCCCAAGTCATGAAGATGCTACTTGTGCATGACTTATTACACGGTGATTGCCTTACCATTAGCGGTCAAACCATTGCAGAGATATTAGCAGACATCCCCGAAGAACCATTTGCCAATCAAGATGTGATTCGGACTTGGGATAACCCAATGTATCCTCAAGGACACTTAGCCATCCTCAGAGGTAATTTGGCAACGGAAGGGGCTGTTGCTAAAATTACTGGCGTGAAAAAGCCTGTAATTACTGGGCCTGCAAGGGTGTTTGAATCAGAAGAAGCCTCTTTAGATGCAATTTTAGCGGGTAAGATTCAAGCTGGTGATATTTTGGTTATCCGCTACGAAGGGCCCAAGGGTGGCCCTGGAATGCGAGAAATGTTGGCTCCGACTTCGGCAATTATCGGGGCTGGTTTGGGTGATGCGGTGGGGTTAATTACCGACGGACGCTTTTCTGGCGGTACTTATGGCATGGTAGTTGGTCACGTTGCTCCAGAAGCAGCAGTTGGTGGTGCGATCGCCCTTGTAGAAGAAGGCGATAGTATTACGATTGATGCACCTGCACGCCTCTTGCAGTTGAATATCTCTGAATCAGAATTGGCCCGTCGTCGTGCTAACTGGCAACCTCCGGCTCCGCGTTACACCAAAGGCGTATTGGCGAAATATGCCAAATTAGTATCTTCTAGCAGTCTTGGGGCTGTAACCGATTTGGATTTGTTCAAATGATATATAGATCGGGTAATTGATACAGAGTTTTAAGATTGCAGAAAATGTAGTTAGCCTAAACTACAATACATTTGTACTAACTTATCTCTGCAACAATTATGGCAGTTAAACCTATTCCATCCGGTTATCATACTGTTACACCGTATCTTTTTGTCGAAGGGGCAGCAACCTTAATCGAGTTTCTCAAACAGGGATTTGCAGCTAAGGAAATTCGTCGTACCCTACATCCAGAAGGTAGCATCATGAATGCTGAAGTCAAAATTGGCGACTCAGTAATAATGGTGAGCGAAGCAAGGTGTGAATTTAAGCCGATGCCAAGTTCCATTTACCTATATGTTGAGAATACGGACACAACTTATGACAATGCTCTCAAAGCGGGTGCTACCTCAATGATGCAGCCAAATGATGAATTTTGGGGCGATCGCCATGCGGCTGTGAAAGACCCAAACGGAAATTATTGGTGGATTGCGACTCATCAAGAGGATGTTTCATCCGAAGAGATCGAACAACGAATTAAAGTCTTGTTTGACAGCAAAGAAGAAGTCTAACTTGGCATCCTAACTAGGTAAGTATGACTTGAACAAGAAAGTGGACAACCTCTCCCTTTCTTGTTCAAATCACAACAGAATTAAGAGACTCCTTAGTTCAATCAAGCCTTAATCGTTAGGGCAAATGTATCTAATGTTTACTCCAGGGTCGCTTGAATATTTAGCTGAAACCGCAATTCATCTCACACTCCCCTCCGGGTGAGATGTGATATGAATTGCGGGTGAAATACAACAACAGTCCTCTGAACAATTTTCCCCATAGGGAGAACAGGACATGGAGGAAACGAACTCTCATTAATCTTCTGGTTGTTGCTGATCTTCTTATCTTCTTCTGGGTCTTCTATCTAATAAATTAACCGCAGCACCAGCAGCAGCACCATTGACACCATTTTTCCAGGTAGTTCTACAACCACCAGAAATTGCACCTGCCAATACACCAGCACCAGCACCTACAGCGATATCTTGAACAGGTAAACGTCCGTTTCTTCTTCTGGCTCTGTTGCTTCTTGCACCATTGGCAGCATTAACAGCAGCACCAGCAGCAGCACCTTTAAAAGCATTGTCTAATACGGAACCACAATTTGTTACAACTCCACTTAATACACCTGCCCCGGCTCCAATGGCTGCATTATTAATAACTCGGTCATCAGCAGAAGCAGGTTGAACCGGGATTAAGCTAGTACCAGCTAAAGTAGCAGCCATCAAGCCAGGTAGGAATGCGCGTTTTAGCAGATATTGCATGGTAGTACCCTCTAAAAATCTTACGATTGGTGAACAATCAAATTTCAGTGCGATCGCTAATCCTCATATTTTTAATTTTTAGACAATAGCAATGTTATCTAAAAATAAAGGTATTTGGATAATTACACACACTAAAACGTAATTTTAGCCCAAAGCCTGTTGTATTTACTGAGTGGACAATAATTAAACTGACACATTAACTAAAAAACAGTAAACCAAAAGTTTTTCCTCAAAGAGCGATCGCTCTGCTAGGTGGAGCTTAGTCTTCTGAAATCCTCTTGCCTATTGCCTATTGCCTACCTACGCAAGTGATTATGGCTACGACACGCTGCGCGAACAGTAATCAAACCGGATTCCTATATCTACCGGAGTGTTATTTTTAATATTTTTGAGAATTTGCAAGGATTTTTCATTTAAAATCCCAAATTGGTATGATTTATTTTTCGGAAATCCCTGAGTATAATTCTGATCAGTGTCGCGCTTTCTGATACCAATTGCAAAAGAATCTACAAGCAAGAATTCAGAAGTCACAACTTTAAAAAGCTAATTCTTAGAGAGGTTAGTCATGGGAACTCCTGATTCAGACGCACTGGTATTTTTTGGGGCAACAGGTGACTTGGCCTACAAGAAAATCTTCCCCAGCCTTCAGGCAATGGTACGGCGAGGCAATCTTAATGTCCCAGTAATTGGGGTTGCCGGACGACCTTGGACAACGGATCAACTTAGGGAAAGGGCACGTGATAGCCTAGAACATAATGGTGGTATAGATCAAGCCGCATTTGAGAAACTTTCTGGTCTACTCCAGTATGTTGCTGGCGACTACAACAAACCAGAAACTTACGAAAAATTACGTCAAACCCTTGGTGATGCCACTCATCCCCTGTACTATTTGGCAATTCCACCGAGCTTGTTTGCACAAGTAGTGTCAGGATTGGGTGAATCAGGCTGTGCTAAAAATGCGCGGGTGGTAATTGAAAAACCATTTGGACGGGATTTGGAATCAGCACGGGAGTTAAATCAAATTCTGGCATCAGTTTTTCCTGAAACATCCATTTATCGTATCGACCATTACCTGGGCAAAGAACCACTGCTGAACTTACTCTATTTTCGGTTTGGCAACTCTTTTCTTGAACCTATCTGGAATCGCAACTATGTTGAAAGCATCCAGATTGTGATGGCAGAGGACTTTGGCATTCAAGGGAGGGGGCGCTTCTATGAAGAGACTGGTGCAATTCGGGATGTGGTGCAAAACCACATGCTGCAAGTATTAGCTTCAGTGTGCATGGATGCCCCCGCCAGTACTGCTGGCGATTCCATTCGAGATGAAAAAGAACGTATTCTCAAAGCTATACCTTCACTGCAACCTGATGATATTATTCGCGGTCAATTTTCTGATTACCGCAACGAAGAAGGCGTTTCTTCTGACTCCCAAGTAGAAACATTTGTTGCCGTGCGGTTATTTATTAATACGTGGCGGTGGTCAGGAGTTCCCATCTACATCCGGGCTGGGAAGAAATTACCTGTTAAAACTACTGAGGTGATGGTTAAACTCAAGTGTCCACCTTTAAATGTGTTCCAGGAGGAAAGAAAAGAAAACGCTAATTATGTTCGTTTTTTACTAGATCCAGAGGTAATTGTGGCATTGGGCGCTCGCACTAAAATCCCTGGAGAAGATATGAGCGGCTCTGCGGTTGAACTCCTGGCTTTTTACGGAGGTGGCGACGAGATGGAACCCTATGAGCGTCTATTGGGTGATGCCATGCGGGGCGATCCTACCTTGTTTGTACGCGAAGATACGGTAGAAGAGGAATGGCGGATTGTCCAGCCAATTCTTGATAACGTCACACCCGTTTACGAGTATGAGCCAAATACATGGGGCCCACCTGAGTCAGATAAACTGCTCTTGCCAAGGGATCAGTGGTATAATCCCTTAGGTAGAGAGTAGGATATATTACAATACGGTTCGTTAAGGGCTAATGGCAAAAATTTTGGGTTTTTGAGACGCGATCGCCTGAGATGCGATAAATCGCCGTCTCTACAAGTGTTTTGGTCTTATCTTAACTGTATTGGGATATACAATATAATATCGGGGCTTCACCAATTAATGGCAATGGTAAGCAAGTTAGTAGTAAGAACTTTTGTCTTTACTACTAACTTCAAAACTAGGGGGAGCAAAGTATTAGGTAATCACGGTTGGCTGTTCCCGTCCTGTCAGTTCGCGGATCTGGGCGATCTCCTGGACAATAGTGATTAAAGAAGCAAGTGCTTGCTGTGGATCAAGGTCATGTTTGGCGGGTTCTGGCTCGTAGCTTTCTAGATAAACTCTTAGGGTTGCACCTTGAGTCCCCGTACCGGAAAGTCGCACTACAATGCGGGAGCCATCGGTAAAGCCAATACGAACACCCTGTTGCTCGCTAATGCTACCATCAACAGGGTCGGTATAACTAAAGTCATCACTGTATTCAACTTGATAGTTACCGAATTGCTTGCCTTTAAGATTTGGCAATAAAGAACGCAGTCTTTGTATTAAAGTGTTGCCTTGCTCTGTCTGTATCTCTTCATAGTCATGGCGGGAGTAATAATTGCGTCCATAAGTCTGCCAGTGTTCCCGTACAATCTGCTCAACAGATTGTTGACGGACTGCTAAGATATTGAGCCAAAACAGCACAGCCCATAGTCCATCTTTTTCGCGGATATGGTTAGAACCAGTACCAAAACTTTCTTCACCGCACAGAGTTGCTTTACCTGCGTCTAAGAGATTACCGAAAAACTTCCAGCCAGTGGGTGTTTCGTAAGATTCAATCCCAATCTGAGCAGCAACTCGATCTACTGCTTGACTAGTAGGCATCGATCGCGCTACCCCAGCTAAACCCTCACTATAACCAGGGACTAGCTTGGCGTTTGCGGCCAACACTGCAAGACTATCGCTAGGGGTAACAAAGAACTTACGCCCTAAGATCATATTGCGATCGCCATCTCCATCAAAAGCCGCCCCAAAGTCTGGCGCATTCTCTCCGTACAAAATATCCACCAAATCATGAGCATAAACAAGATTTGGGTCAGGATGTCCGCCCCCAAAGTCTTCCAGAGGTATACCATTTTGCACAGTTCCCACTGGTGCGTCCAAACGTTGCTCAAAAATGGCATGGGCATAAGGGCCAGCCACTGCGTGTAAAGCATCAATGCTGAACCGAAAATTTCCTTTTGTCAACAGTTGCTGAATCCGTTCAAAATCAAACAGGGACTCCATTAACTCTTGATAATCCTGTACGGAGTCAATTACCTCAACTACCGTCTCTCCCAAATGTGACTCACCTAAAGTTTCTAAATCTACATCTGGTGCTTCCAGAATTTGGTAGCTATCAATGACTTTACTGCGATCGTAAATCGCCTCTGTCACCTTTTCCGGTGCTGGGCCACCATTGCTAATGTTATATTTCACACCAAAGTCACCATTTGGCCCGCCCGGATTATGGCTAGCAGACAAGATGATGCCACCAATAGCTTGATACTTGCGAATAATCGCGGAAGTCGCAGGAGTAGACAAAATTCCCCGTTGCCCAACTTTAATCCGCCCAATGCCATTAGCCGCAGCCATTTTCAAAATGATTTGAATAGCTTGGCGATTGTAATAACGACCATCACCACCCAATACTAAAGTTTGAAAGTGCAAGTCCCCTACAGAATCGAAGATCGATTGGATAAAATTTTCCAGGTAGTGGGGCTGCTGAAAAACCTTAACTGATTTCCGCAGCCCAGAAGTACCAGGTTTTTGGTCGCTTAAGGGAGTAGTAGAGACTTTACGTATGTTCATAGATACTGTTTATTTAACAAGGCATTTTCTTTTTACAGCTTTACATAAGTTTGTTACAAAAAATTGCCACGTATCATGTACTGAATGGCAGGCTTGACATCCTCCCAGCACTGACTCGGAGTACCGAATGCAGTGGGGGATTCCAATAAGCAATTCTTGGGTTTCCTCTTTTCCCTAGTGCAACCGTAAATAGCTACGCCTACGCATTGTGGGCAAAACACAACATCCTGGCATTAAAACAATTAGCAAAATCCACACCTGAAAGTATCCGGTTTTGCTCACTAGCGCTCAAGTTAGCTTGTTAAGTTAGAGAAGCGGTCAATTGCAAGCTCAATCTTTAGTCACAAAAATAACCATCAACATCTGTAGTCTTTAGGGTTTGCAGAAAACTTTAATGCAAAGAAAAAAGTAGCTTTTAACAACAGGACTTGCTCTCCTAATTTTTATCATGGTTGTAGCGGCAAAATTTATGGATAAAGCTCATCCCATCACAGAACTCTACGTATTTGGAGACAGTCTTTCAGATACAGGGATGGTATTCCGGGCGACAGGAGGAATGTACCCACCTAACCCAACTTACTTTCAAGGGCGTTACTCGAATGGTCGGGTTTGGATTGAGTATCTTGCCGAAAGCCTCCATTTTTCCCTCAAACAAACTCACAATTTTGCTTATGGAGGAGCAACTACTGGCAATGTTGGCAACAGTTATGTACCTAGCTTGCTAAATCAAGTGCAATCGTTTACGCAGACACATCAACAGACGAATTCAGATGCTTTATATGTGCTGTGGGCAGGAGCAAATGATTATTTGCAAGGAGTAAGCAGTGCAACTATTCCTGTTAAAAATGTGACGACGGCAATCAACTCTCTAACTGATGTGGGTGTTAAGAAGATTCTGGTAGGAAATTTACCAGATTTAGGACAGTTACCTGCTACTAGAAACAGTCCAAATTCTGTGAGCCTCAGTGTATTAACACAAGCACATAATCAAAGCTTGAGGCGATCGCTAAAGGTACTAAGTCAACAGCATTCCGCTCTGGAGATTGTGCAATTAGATGCCAACGCCCTATATCGAGATGCGATGTCTGCGACGGGCTACGCCAACGCAAATCCAGCAGCCTTTAACTTTACCAATGTCATTAGTCCATGTCTATCTGGCATAGGCGATGCCAGCCGCAGGCATCGCACGTACAAACGCAGCTATATAGTAGCGAAGCCTCTGCTTGGGTGAAAACAGCAAAAAAGAGATAGTATATTTTTGGAATTAGACTGCGAATAAAGCGCTTTAAAGCTAGTATTGCAATTCAAGAGCCTTGCGCTTGCTGTAATCTATTGAATTAGAAAACATATATTTGTCCGAGTTTTACAGGCTGATTTTGGACAATAATTCTTTAAAACTGGTTTCAACTCTGGACAATAATTCTTTAAAACTGATTTGATTGCTGAAAGCCCCGAAAATACGTAACTTATGCCCCTGAACTTAGAAAAAATGGACATTAATTCTTTAAAACTGACAATAATTATTTAATGTACAAATGGTGTCCGTTAAATAATTATTGTCCATTTTAAAGAATTAATGTCCATTTTTACGATATCTGTATAACAAGCTCAAAGCCTTACCACACAAGTATTTGAGCTACATTTATACTTTTATTATTCTCTAGCCACTTTTAAAGTAAATGATGTCATTTTTTTGATAAATTTTTAAAGTAAATGATGTCATTTTTCTTGGAAGACAGGTCAAGTGTATGTCTAAGCGGTCTTTGAGCGAAGGCGCTAATCTCTCCGATCATGGAGAAGTTCTTGCTACCGAGCAGAGTGGAGAGCAGGTAGAGGGGAAGTCTTATCTACTGTTTAATGATGATTCGCCAGAGTTTCAGCAAAAAGTCGATATCATTGATGCCATTGTGCAAGCATCAAATAAAAAGGTTCGCAGAGAGGCGATCGCAGATGCAGCGAAAGCTCTGGGTAAAAGCACTCGAACCATTAAACGCATGATAGCAAAAGTTGAACAGATAGGAGTTGCAAATCTAGCTGTTGGACGCAAGGATAAGGGAGAATATCGTATTTCTAAGTATTGGCATGATTTTCTTGTGAGCCTTCATGAATGGGGTAATAGAGAAGGTTCTCGGATTAATCACAATCAGATTTTTGTCTATTTAAAATCTTTAGCTTCTGAAGGAGAGAAATTACAACACAAGAAATATGATGAAAAATTTCAGGGATACTCTCAGGTGAGGGAAGATTTAATAGCAGGGCGGCATCCTTCTCATGTCACTGTTTATAAGGTAATAAATTGTTATTTAGAAGAGAAAAATAAGACAGTACGTCATCCTGGATCACCCATAGAAGGAAAAATTCTTCAAACAACTGAAGGTATTTTAGAAATAAAAAAAAGCAACCAAATTTGGCAAATAGACCATACGAGATTAGATATCTTGTTGGTTGACGAGGAATTTAAACAAGTTATTGGTCGTGCATACATAACGTTAGTAATGGATAGTTATTCTGGTTGTATCGCAGGTTTTCATTTAGGTTTTGAACCTGCTGGCTCACATGAAGTTGCTTTGGCTCTGCGTCATGCAATTTTACCAAAGCACTATGGAGCAGAGTACGAACTTGAAGAAACATGGCAGGTTTGTGGAATTCCTGAATATATAATGACAGACCGTGCAAAGGAATTTAAGTCAGAACATTTAAAACAAATTTCGCTACAGTTAGGTTTTATACGACGATTGCGTGCTTTTCCACAGGCAGGTGGTTTAATTGAATCTATTTTTGACAAGATTAATAAAGAAATTTTGTCTTTCTTTGGTGGATATACTGGTTCAAGTGTTGAAGAACGCCCTCCCGAAGCTGAAAGAACTGCCTGTCTGACGCTTGATCAATTAGAAAAAAAATTGGTGAAATATTTTGTAGACCACTACAATCATCATGATTATCCAAAGATTAATCAAAAACGTATTGTGCGATGGAAATCCAGCTTTTTATTAGAAGAACCTGAACTTATCGATGAACGTGAACTAGATATTTGTTTAATGAAAATTGCGATACGCAATGTAGAAAAACATGGTTCCGTAAACTTTCTTAGTTGGGTATATCAAGGAGACTGCTTGTTAAATTATGAAGGTAAGCAAGTTTCTTTAAGATATGACAAGCGTAATATTACAACAGTTCTTGCTTATACTCGCCCTATTAATGGTGAACCAGGAAATTTTATAGGTGTTATACAAGCTAGAGATTGTAAACGAGCAAGAATGTCTCTAGCTGAATTGAACCATATTAAGAAAAAATTGCGCGATGAAGGTAAACAAGTAGATAATTCCTCTATTTTAAACGAACGATTGTCTGTTTTTGAGGATGTAGAAACAACTCGTAAGGAGAGACGCAGAGAACGCCGTAAAAAAGCCCAGCAAAAACACGAGGTTAAAACTAACAAATCAAAAGTAGTAGAGTTATTTCCTGAAAATGCAACACCAGAGGAAATAACAACATCACAAGAAAATTTAATATCTACTTCTGACGCAGTTGCACAAAACACTGTAAATTCAATAGATAAGCAAGTTACGCAGAATAAACCTGATCCCAATCAAACAGCCAAAGTTAGACGGCGACCTAGAGTAGGTGTGAAAGATTGGAACCAATTTATGAAGGATAATTGGTAATTGCCATGTCAGAGACAAACTTAGCCAGTGCCAATCTAGACTTTCAGAAGTCATTTGATGCAAGTTTGCAACCTGCTGAGGAACTACGGCGATCGCCTGAAGCACAAGCTGAAGTTGAGCGGATTGGTAAAGCTAACACTTACCTTCCCCTAGACCGCGATACGGAATTGTTTGACTGGCTTGATGACCAGCGTGATGCAAAGCTCTGTGGTTATGTTACCTCTGCTACAGGTTCTGGTTTATTAAAAGCCTGTCAACTGTACAGGACGCAATATGTGAAACGGCGAGGAACTCTATTAGAAATTCCTGCGACTGTGATCTATGCCGAAATTGACCAGCATGGTGGCCCAACAGATTTATATTGCTCCATTATGGAAGAAATAGGTCATCCCCTTTCTCATGTTGGAACACTGCGAGATTTGCGATCGCGTGCATGGGGAACCCTAAAAGGATACGGTGTCAAAATACTCATCATTGGAAATGCCGACTACTTAACGTTGGAAGCCTTTAATGAGCTAATTGATGTTTTTACAAAACTGCGAATCCCCGTTATCTTAGTTGGGACTTACTATCTAGGCGATAATATTCTTGAACGAAAAAGTCTTCCATACGTGCGTGTTCATGACTCATTTTTAGAGTCATACGAGTATCCTAATTTAGCGGAAGAAGATATTATTGAAGTTGTGGACGATTGGGAGAGGAAATTTCTTCCTGAAAATCGTCGATTAAATCTTACTCAAATTCAGAGCGTAGTTTCTTATTTGCGACTAAAGTCTGGAGGTTTGATGGAACCTTTATATGATTTACTCCGCAAGATTGCAATATTAAAACTAGATGAGCCAGCCTTTGAATTGAGCCAAGATAATCTGACTAGAAAATTTGGTAGACGAAAAGAACCAAAAATTAAATTTAATAGAAAAGCCTGATTTTTTGCTTGCTCTATATTTAAAGCTGTTAGGACTTTAACAGTAATACTTTACAACCTTACTTATAAAAAAAACTTTTGGGCAAGTTTTCGGCGAATAAATATTGTAGGATTATGGAACTTAATCTGTTAGCCGAGATTTTCACCAGTTACAAAACTCAGCGTTTGCTCAATTGATTTCAGGGCTGATTGAATATCTATACTCATAGCATCTGCCTCAGCCTTAATTACAGCCACACTCTTACCAACTTCTGTCAGGGATTTTTTCATGGTTCTAATTCTGCCCAAAGCTGTGCGGATTTGCTGAATTTGTTGTTCTACAGCAGTCACATCCAGTTCTGATTGAAAGGTACGCAATTTATTTAACCTTTGCTGGATCACCAAAAAGCGTATAGCAATAATTAAAAACGAATGGGTTGTGGCAATCCAATAACCTGACTCAGAAACTCCCTCTGCCCAGTCGCCGATTTCTTGTGCTAAACCCTCACGGGAATAACTTAAAAAAATTGCCGAATTAGCAGAACGCCGCACCATTGCTGATTGTAAATGTTGAGTGATTGCTTGGCGACCAAAAGGTTTTGAGGGCCTGTTTCTTAGCTCGATCACAATTGATACTTCAATTGCAGCTAGCGATTTACTCGTAAACTTGACAAGAATATCGCCAGTGTCTCCATCATTACCAATATGCTCTACCTCCGCACCACTCAACTTTGACCAATTCTGCAACTCTACAACAACTAACTCCTCATAAGTTATGCCTTTTGCAGTTGTCTGCTCAAGTACTTGTTGTGTTATCTGTTGGTCTCGAATTTCCCTAGTCAGTTTTTCCACTTGTTCAGCTAGCGGTTTGACAGACTCGGAAACCACATTTTTTACTGCCACTGCCAGAGTACCGTTTTCCTTAGTGGCATTTACTAATGCTGCTTTAAATGCCCCCTGAATAGAATCAGAACGTTTCGCATCTAATAGTTGACGTAATGAATTTAGAAAGCGGCCAACAACAGAAGTTTCTCTGGCGGGGTCAATTTCTTGTGTAAGCAAAGTGCCAACGTTATTGAGTTTTTCAGTAAGGACGGCTGAAGTCAAATTAATTTGAGCTTGTAGTGGAGCTAATAATTGACCATTATCTGTCCCGACTTGATTAACTAATTCCTGCCCAAAAGACTCAGCAATGACTTTGACTGCCTGCTGAAACTCCACCAACAAGGATTCCATCTGCTGCTTAATTAACTCGTTGCCATGACGAGTTTGAGCAGTTTGCAAGCAAAGAAATCCTAACTCAAAAGCATCCCGGCAAATATCCTCATATTCTGACTGGGGAAATTGTTGTAAATAGCTGAGTGCATTTTTGAGAGGGATTGCCATGCGATGAATCAGGACATGGCTTTGGGTCAATTCAATACTGGAGGGCAAGTAATAGGAATCATTGGTGGAGCGATTCATGGAGCAGTGGATAGGCAGGTGACGATAAATTGCACCCTACTACCTATTTTTTATGCCAGTCAAGGTGATGAAGAAAAGTTTTGTCAATTTGCAAAAACTGAAGAATTAATTTGGGTGTTGAGGGTTATGCCGCTGTTCCAACAGAGGGTTAATTACTTCGGCATTGGCGAGAAGAAAATCAGCCACAGCCATAATTCTCTGATAAGGTAATCCAGCTTCTCGGCGGCTGGCTTGTCCGCCCAACCAGTGATAAGCCGTAGATTTAGAGATGGCACAGATTTTTGCTAGTTCTTCGTAACCCAATCCCCAACGATAGCTAAAATCTTGGGGGGATATGAACATTTGGTTGTGCAATTCTAGCAACTGCTGATGTTGTTGAGCTTCAGACATGATTGCCCTGAAGCCTTTCCAAGGATGAGTTATCCAGGGGTTCGATATCTTCCTCAAAAGCGAAGTCGCAGATGCAAATTTCACGAGAGGGACTGCGCTCATCTAAAAGAACCAAGTAATGTAAGCCAGTGGCAATACAACTGGCTTGTTGGGTGTAGATTACTCCGATGACGCGACCAAAGTCACCCTTGGGTACTTGAAACCAGCGCACCCATTCACCGAGACGAAATTTCTGGTGGGGTAATTCGCTAGGAATTACTTCTGGTAAGGCTACTGGCGGTATTTGGCAGAGAATATCACGCATAGAGGCTTTCCTATATCTCAAAAGCTATAAGCATTCTTCAAGTTACTGCAAGCATTAAATTAGTGTTTTTCAATATTCTTACTTTATCAGACAAACATTGCTACACATTAAAAAACATTGCTAAACATTTTTGGGATTTTAAAGAGGGTTGCAGCGATATGATGATCTGGCGGTAAATATTTCTAAAGTTGATGAGCCAAAGCGATCGCAGACAAACTTCGATATAATCTTTCTCCAAAGATATCCATGAGGCTTTGGTGAGATGGGCGAGAAAAGATTCCTAAAATTTCTGATCGAACTCTTTCATAGTATTATTCGGTTAACCGAATCTAATTGTTCGGTTAACCGGATAATACTTTCAGCATCCAGGATTTAAACCAGCTTGCTGCCAAGATAACTGACTGGACTGCTATGGCAGTTGTTAAACAGTTTTATTTTCCTAGTCTATGGCAAGCCGTTTAGGTATTTAAATGTAAGTTATGGAGCCAGAAGCGGTTCAACGTCCGCCTTGGTATGTAGAACCCAAGGAAGGGGAGAGTATTAGTCACTATTTTGGACGATTTAGGCGACACGAAGCAGTTTGCGTCTCGTTTCCTGGGACATTAAGTAAAGCCGCAGGAATTGGCCCAGTATTAGCACGGTGGGAGAAATTTCGGTTTAATCCATTTCCCAGTCAAAAGGAATTAGAAGCAATTGCTAAATTAATTGGTTTAGATGTAGACCGAATTGCTCAAATGCTCCCGCCCAAGGGTGAAAAAATGAAAATGGAGCCAATACGCTTGTGTCCTGCGTGTTATGCAGAGTATCCATATCATCGATTAGAGTGGCAGTTTCAATCAACGATGGGGTGCAATAGTCATAAGCTACGCTTGCTTTCAGAGTGCCCCTTTTGCAAAGAGCGTTTTGCTATCCCTGCTTTGTGGGAACAGGGAGAATGCAACAAATGTCATACCCCTTTTAGAAGTATGAAAAAGAGACAGAAAAGTTACTAAGTTAAATTTGTAGAATTTAGTTCTTATAATCAAGAGCTTTAGTAATTGAAAATACATTAACTAAGTAGTGGACGCTGAGAGCAAAAAGTTGATTCAGTTTATAAGGGTTGTTCTGGGTTTACAATTGCCATGAGAAAGACAATGAGTTGTTGATTGCCTTTCTGACAGTGTATGTGAAGCATTCGGAATACAGCGGCTTTCAGAAATCCCCGATCCCCAAATCCCTCCAACTCACGGTCACTTGCATAATCTTCAATTGCATCCACTAATTCTTGGTCAGAATTAGGGATAATCCTGCGTTGACACCATCTGCCAAAAATATCAAGCCAACTATTAAACTCTGCATCTAGCACATCTCTTATATACCGCTCCCGGACGTGGAATATATCATCCCAAGTAGTAATCTCCTCGGAAGCGCAGCTGAAGTCAATTTCCCATTTGGGCAGTCGTTCTCCAGTTCTCCCAATTCCCCCAGCAAAAGGCTGGCTATTATTGAGGGAAATCTTAACTACTCCCTGGTAGTTATAAGGATCAAAGGATTTACGACGTGTTTGATTATCCTTATAGAGTATGTTTTTTGTGTGTTTATACTGGGAGTTGCACTTGTAGCCCATTGGAACGAGATTACGCAGATTTGCAGCCGCGAAGGGATATGAGTCTTTTAGCAAATAATGATCTAATGCCTCACGTCGGCTTCCTAATGCATCGAAACCCTCACAACCACAGAAAGGACACACACGACTGGGTATAGACTTGTAAATTATATCGTAATGCTTGTCGCGGATTTCTAGATCTGGATCTGTGAGAAGGTAAAATGCATATTTGAACAGAGCTTTAACTGGCTTATGAATAGCTACTGGTAAATCTGTAATAGCTTGACAGTCACACTGGCATGACAAAAGGAGAGCTATCTTATTCTGATCGTTTAAGGCTTGTAAAATTTGGTTTTGCTCCTCAGCAGTAAGTTTTGCCAGGGCTATTTGGTAAGCGTTTAACTTATCCCCCAGTCCTCCAGACCTTTGCAGACGACTTTTCAGCCTATTTCGATATGGCTCTGGAATGATTTTAGACCATTCTGTAATTATGTTCCTGCTTGCTACAGTGCTATGAATTGCTTGCATAATATGGCAAAAGCATTCATGAAGCCAATTATCTGCTGTTGCGGCAATGGGATAACCAAAAAGCATTCTAGACCTCATCCCTTTTTGTTATCTGTCTAAGATGATCGGCAAGAAACGCTTTCTCTACAGAGTTACCCAAACGCTGAATTCCTGCTCTAATCTTTTCACGATCGTCACTCTCCATAAGCTCTTTAATTTCATCATGAGGAACTTTTGACATAGGTGGGCGAACATTAAAACATTCCTCAATAATCGTGTCGAATGTACTACCAAATGTTTCAATATTTGGATTTTGGACTTGAATTTTCCCTTCTTCGTCTTTGCTGAAAATAAAAACTTTGTCTCTGTGCATATCTGAGGGGACGAAAGGCGAGTGTGTGGTTAGTAAACACTCTTGTTCAGTAGCTTTAGCAGATTCTCTACGATCGCCATTTTTCGTAGGCAAATCGAGTATTCGGGAAATGAACTTTACCCGCCATAGCGGATTGAAATGTGACTCAGGCTCATCAAGCAGGAAAAGTACATTAGGAGATGACAACATACAAAACGTTCCAAGAATCTGCCCAAGCTGATGCTCGCCATCGGAGAGCGATACATAGTCTACCTCCTTGCCAGTCCTTTGGGCAGTAAACATTACCCGTTCAAATCGGAAAACTTTATCCTCATCTTGAGGCTCTGGAAGACGTGAAGCAAACCTTCTTTCTTTAGTCTCTTTCTGAAATCGCTTGCGTGTCTCCCTCGGAAGTGCCAAGTCGTTTAACATTGCAAGCTTGTGGAATGACGAGTATAGATCGAGTGTGTTGTTCCAAAAGGATCGAAACGCTTTCCTCGTCTGGTCATTAATCCAATAGTCAAAGATGTACGTTTCTGTCTTTTCGTCATAAGTGTAACAAGTGGCACAGCGTTTAAGATGGTCAAGATATTGTTCCAGTTCTTTAGTAAGTTGCACTCCTTTTCGACTGTTTTGTGAGCCTTTTCTGCTTGCAAGTTTCGGAGCCGCGCTGTGTGCAAGTTGGACTATGCAACGAAATGAATGTAGGTCTTTTAGTTGCGCGTCCTGTAACAGAGCCACCCACTGTGGAGCATCACCCAACAAAAGGTTAGCCACAAGAACCTCAAGATGGGTTCCATAATCGATCAGCATTAATCTAGTATCGGGAGGTCGATCGCGCATTGCTGCGTTCAATGCTCCTCCACCCACTTCGTCTGCATATCCACTACGGCTAACTAAGAATGGTAGGCTAAGTGTTTCATTATCACCTGATGTATAGCCAATAATCTTTTCAGGCAATAATGTGCGAGTCTTAGGATCGTTTAGGTCACAGTCTATCCATTCGTATTCTTCTTCATCTCTCCGCTCAATAATAAGGGTCGGACGCTTTCTACCAATGGCTTTTCGCAAAATGCGGACGCGGACAGGTAGCTGCTCATCCTCTGGCTGAATCAAGTATTCAAGCTCGAATTGCAAGTCAGGATTTCCTTCGACACGTTCTTCCTCGCTAATGCACTTGTGAAACACTGACTGAAAAATCTCTGCTAGCATTTGCAAAAACTGAGATTTGCCTGCGCCATTGGGCCCAATAAGACATAGAGGAGCAAAGGCGGAATAGCTAATAAATGGACTTCGTAAACGTAAGTCAAGTCCATCAAGTAGCCCACCGCAGGTTTTAGCAGAAATAATATGAACCCTTAAAAGCTTCATTTGCTTGCCCGAAAAAAATGCATCGCCCGCTCCTCTTGATCAAAAACCTGCCTAAGAATTGGATCGGCTTCACTGAGGAGTGCAAACAGGATATCCTTTAGTGAGTCATAATCATCAGTGAGGTTTTCACGCAGCTCATCGAATGAAAATTTGTCCTTAGGTAATTGCCGAATTGCTTCTCTAACGGATTCTTTAGTCATCTTGGTCATGGTTGGTTTTCTGGGAGCCTGGGTCTTGGGTTTGGCAAGTTGTGCTGCTCGTTCAGCACGGATCTGCTCCAATAGCAACGATGCCGATTTATCGTTAGGGTCTTGGGGTACCAGTTCCCCACGAAAGGCTTTAGCCAATAGTGCAGGTGTCAGACGCTTAACCAGGCCAAGGGCGGCTTGATAGCCGACTTCGAGGCGATCAGCGTAGGCAAACAGGTTTTCAACATAATGGACAATTTCGTGTTGTTCGTCCAGTGGTGGCACTTCTATTGGAATGGAAGCAATCTTTGAGATACTCAGATTGTAAAGGCCAGTAGTTGTACTTGCTAATTGAACTAATGAAGCTCGACCTTCTGGGGATAGAAGCCAGAAGAGAGCAAATTTAGGAAGCACGTTTCCGTTTGAACGCCAGCGAATAAGATGATTTTGGTGTACACAATCTGAGATGTCTTCATTCCAGATCGCTGCGCGACCAATTTGATCTAGACTGCCATTACCTTCAACGATCAAAAGATCACCTTTGAGTAAAAGAGTTTTTTGAAATTCTGCTTCTGTTAGCCCGATTTGTGTAACATCATCTAATTTAAGTCTGTTTGCATATACGTTAGCCACTCTTAGGTAAGGCTTACGCAGCGTGAAAGCTAAACGCTTAGTATTTTTGATCAAGCCACCTGTCACGGAGCCAGTACTCCCAAGGACTGTTGTTTCCCATTCCATTGGAGTTCCACGCTGCTCTCGCCAATCCTCTGTAAGTTGCCCTGATGTTGCGGCAGTAAGGACGGCTTGCCGGAAGTGTTTGAGGATCAGCGGCATCTGCTCCAGCCGATTGTTACAGACATCTAGCCGTGCGAAGAGCGTGTCAAGCTTATCAGCGATGCGTTTTTGTTCTTTGAGCGGGGCGACAGGAACTAGAAAGGTTGCGACACGCTTCGGTTGAGTTCTCGTGAGAGAGCCACCCACCCCAGTCACTCCATCACAAATCTGCTTGCGAAACGAGGGGCTTGAAAAGAAATGCCGCAGGTAGCCACTGACAAGTTTGGATGAGCGGAGGACAATCCACTCAGACGAAGCAATTTGCCTAAGCCCTGAATCCTTTCCAACCTGCCAAACACGATTTATTCGAGGATTGATCTTGCAGATCAATACATCGTTAGGCTTTACTAATTGCTTCGTTGATCCGATAGTTGACCCTGTTACTACTTCTGGTTTTCCTGACGAAAAGCTTGGCACACTCCACAACTCGAAAGTTTCTTCTGGGAAGCTTGCTGGATTAATCGTTTCAGCCTCAAACTCATTGATCATTCCAAAAGGCGTTTCAGTCCAGCCAGATGGGAGATCATAACTCACACTTCCACCTCCTCACCTAACTCCTCCAGAATTCCCCGCAGTTCTTCCAATGCCCCTTCCAGTTCGACCATTGCTTCTTGTGCGAGCGCTGCTGGTTCTGGCAGTTCGTCAGTACTGTTTTCTCCTTCATTTCTAAGCCAGGAAATGTCCAGGCTGTCACTGTGATCGGCGATCCAGTTACGGGTAAATTTTCTAAAACGCCCTTGTTCGCCAGTATCTACGCGCTTGTCAAGACTTGGTGGACTACCAAAAGGGTCATCGCCAAAGGCAACTTCAAACTCTGCAAAGTGTTCACGAGTGAGTTGGGTACGCTTGCCAAACTGGGATATATTAGCACGCAGATCATATACCCAAACTTCTTGGGTATTACCTTTTTCCTTCTTGCCACGAGTGAAAAACAGCACATTAGTCTTGATCCCCTGCGCGTAGAAAATACCAGTCGGTAGGCGCAGGATGGTATGTAGGTTGCACTTTTCCATCAAGTCAATGCGGATATCCTTACCCAGATTGCTGTCAAACAACACATTGTCTGGGAAAACGGCGGCAGCACGACCACCAGGTTTGAGACCACGGTAGATGTGTTGCAAGAAGCAAAATTGCTTATTGCTGGTAGGAAAAGTAAAGTCTTTGCGGTTAGGTAAGCCACCCCCTTTCTTGGAGCCAAAGGGTGGATTGGTTAGGATTAGCGTCGCTTTCGGCAAAGCTTCTCCCTCTGGGGAGAGCGTATCGCCGTAGTGAATACCCGCCCCTTGCAGGTCAAATTCTAGCCCATGTAGCATCAGGTTCATTAACGCCAGACGGTGCGTATCCTGGACATGCTCCATACCGTAGAAGGTATTGCTACGGTACTTGCGTCGCTGTTTTTCTGTCCAGGTATCCGGGTCGCTGTTTTCACGTATGTAGCGATTGGCGGCGATTAAAAAACCACCTGTTCCTGCTGCGGGGTCTTGAATAATGTCCTCCAAGGTAGGGCGCATAATATGCACCATACTATCGATCAGCGGACGGGGTGTAAAGTACTGACCAGCACCGGATTTTTTTTCATTGGCGTTCTTCTCGAGCAGCCCTTCATACACGTCGCCCAGACCTTCCTGCCTAGCACTGTACCAGTCAAGCTTGTCGATCTCGGTAACTAGTGTAGAAAGCGTGCTGGGCTTTTTGATAGAGGAACTGGCGTTGGCAAAAATTTCTTTAACGAGTGTGGAATTGTGACTACCAAGGTGGATCAATAAAATTTTGTAGAACTCTAGGCGGTCGAGTGCAGCTTTGCTTTCCAGATCGTCCCAGCGGTAAGCTTCAGGAAGCAGATTTTCGGTGCGGGTTTCCTTTGCCATCTTCAGGAACAACAGGTACGTCAGTTCAATGACGTATTGGTGATACGTCATGCCATCATCTTTGAGGATGTTACAGAGATTCCAAAGCTTGGCAACAATATCGTGGGTGATGTTAGTCATAAGCGATATCACTTTACCTCAGCACTCGAATCTTCTTTTTGCAGCCAATCTCTAATCGCCTTCTCCCAAATCGCTGTTTGCGTCACTTGCAGAGCCGCATAGGCGCTTTTAAAATCAATTTTTAGATATTTAGACACCCTCCATAGAACCTCTGTAATTTCCTCTGGCATTACTATTTTGAAGCAAAAGTTCGCGGCTTTCTATTTTTGCACAGGTTCTGAACAAAAATCCATTTGCTTGCGCCAAGGAGTAGGTAACGGTGGGATAACCTTGATTATTGTTCCCGTGGATTCTGTTGCTTTTCTCGCTCTTCAACTGCCTTACTCACAAGCCGCACAACAAGATTACTGATGGGACGGTCTTCTTCCTCAGCCCATCTCACCAAAGCCTCGTGGATATCTTTGGGGAAATATATGGAAGTTTGTACGCGATCGCTCTGACTCATCAACACTACAAAGATTTGTTGCCAGTTCATCATACTCCCGTAACCTTGGAACAAGGCTCAATAATGTTTAACAATGTGTGGCAATGTTTTTATGGTAGATTGAAAACGATCGAGATTTTTTTATGGCGATCAGGTCAAGTGGCGATCGTTATCTGGCAAAGACGAATAAGTAATTAGTTCTAAGTACACAAATAAAAATTATTTATGATGCTAATACAGTATTAACCCCTTTATGTAAATACTGTTGGAATGGGTTAGTTTAGCGTTTGGGAAAACGTATTCTTTCTGACCCTGGTAGCTGCCAACTTTACCTATGCGGTCATCTAAATGTTTGTTAGCAGTAATTGCTTGGGTAAGCTAATGCTGCTGTTAGATGAGAAAGTACTCGCACCGAGACGCATGGGAAGTATAAGGTGTTAGGGTTTCAAACAGCCCAGAACCTTAGCTCTTGACATCAAACTCTTTTAGCTTGGTGTTGGGTGACAGAGCGGCCTGTATTACTGAAATCTTAGATTTTGGTTTTACCAGGAGGATCATTACCTCTTACTTTACAACAAAGTAAGGGTACGGGTATACCGTCACGGTGGCTACCGAACTACCACCCCCTAATTTTTATTTTTGGCAGCTCAAAGCGGGGGCAAAATCCCTGGGGTGCTGCCAAATGCTCAAAACTCCTGTCTGCACTGGGTATTACTGTTTTAGTCATGAATAAAATTTTATTCATTGACTGTAGAAAATAGGAATTAAAGGAGGCTTGTCAATTTTGCCTTCAGAAGCCCTTGTTGGCAAGAGTTTTCACGGGTGCGGTTTCCAAAGCCCTCTCGTTAGGTGGTGGGTTGAAAGAATTGCGGCGTATCGGCAATGATAGTCATGCCCTACGTTTCCAAAGCCCTCTCGTTAGGTGGTGGGTTGAAAGTTCTGATCCCCGAAGTAGGCGCTTTGGTTATATAATTTTGTATTAGGGTGGTTTGAAAGGAGCGCTGCGATCGCACGTAGGACGCAGCTATTTTATAGTAGTGATACCTCTGCTTGAGTGAAAACAAGAAAAGAAGAGGTAGTATATTTTTGTAATTAGACTGCAAATAAAGCGATTTAAAGCTAGTCTTGCAATTCAAGAGCCTTGGACTTGCTGTAATTTATTAAATTAGAAAATATATATTTGTCCGAGTTTTACAGGCTGATTTTGGACAATAATTCTTTAAAACTGGTTTCAACTCTGGACAATAATTCTTTAAAACTGATTTGATTGCTGAAAGCCGCGAAAATACGTAACTTATGCCCCTAAACTTGGAAAAAACGGACATTAATTCTTTAAAAGTGACAATAATTATTTAATGGACAAATGGAGAATAACGGATTCGAACCGATGGCCTCTGCGGTGCGATCGCAGCACTCTACCAACTGAGCTAATTCCCCTGAATCGGCGCTAATTAAAGAGTAATATTACTCATTAACTTAAGACATTATCAACATAGATTATTCTAACATTCAGTTACCGATGGTTGAGGCTGTTTTTGGGAAAAAACTTTTTGCACCCGTTCGAGTTCCAAATCACTGAGATAATCTACAGTCCAGTTACAGCAGCGCTGAAGCATGTGGAATGGGTAAGTGTTCGCTACACCAACAACTTGCATCTGCGATCGCTTCGCTGCGGCAATACCTGCGGGGGTATCTTCAATTGCCAGACACTCCTGTGGTTGAAGGTTTAAGTCAGGATATTCTTTATTTAGGCATTTTACTGCCAGTAAATAACCATCAGGTTCTGGTTTACTGGTGGTTATGTCATCGCCCGCAACGATAATTTTAAAATGTTGGTCTAGTTTGGCACGATGGAGTACTAATTCTATTTCTTGGCGAAGAGCGCCACTGACTAATCCTAATTTCAAATTCCGCGATCGCACCTGATATATTAAGTCTTCTACACCTGGATATAAAGGCAGTTTCTCTATTTTCTCTAACTCCACCGTATAAGCTTGGGCTTTGCGGTACAACAACTGAGTTAAGTAGTTTTCGTTAGCGACTCTACCACGATTAGCGAGTAGTTGCCCAAAACAAGCGCGATCGCTGCGTCCAAGAGAAGCTTGACGCTCACTCACCTTTTGGGGTTGGAGATTTTCTTCAATGAGAATCTCATCGATCAGTTGTAGGTGGATTGGCTCATCGTTAATGATGACACCATTGAAATCAAAGAGAACTGCCTTTAAACTCATGCGATTATGCCAAATGCGGGAGATCCAAGTCCCTCCAAATCATTATTATCTACTGATGTGGGAGTATAACGACGGACATTTTCAGTTGCGATCGGTTTAACGCCGCCAGTTACCTGATTTATCCACCATACATCCTGCGATCGCACGGCTTCAAATCCGGCCGCACCCATATTCGCCTCTGTACTACCAGCAGCATACTCACGAATATATGGCTCCTCAAAAACATCATTAAGCCATTCTAGCTGCCGCAGAGTCTTTTGATTTCCATCTAGAATTAGTACTTGCCCTCCAGTTACTAACAACCGAAAGCTTTCCTGCAAAATTGCTAAGGACACCTCATTTGGAGTTTCGTGGAATAGCAAAGAAGCTGTCACTAAGTCAAATGTTGCATCTCTGAAACTGGTTTTTTCTGCATTTCCGTGTCGCCAGACTATCTCTAAACCAGCATTTCTAGCTTTATCTTCTGCCCTTACCAGCATATAGGGTGATAAATCCAAACCAATAACTTCCGCTTCGGGAAAAGTCCGTTTTAACATTAAAGTAGTGGAACCTGTGCCACAACCTAAGTCAAGTATGCGTCGTGGTTTTACCTTGACGGCATCAACTAAAGCTTGACGGACAGTAGTTTCATTAGGCGGTAGAACATATTGTGTAATCGGATCGTAAGTAACTGCTGCATTGTAAGTGAGATAGCCGCCTGTAATCCCGTGAAAGTTTTGACTGCTGTAGTACGAGGGAATTATCACATCATCTCGCCGGAAGCGATCGCATTCTTTCTCCCAGTCAATACTATCAGCGTAACGCCGTAACCCGTCTTCATCAATCAAAAGACGCACTACAGGAGATAAAAAACGTTCCCAGATCGTATCTTGACGCACTGCCATATTGTGTCAGAACTTTAAGAGCTTATTTAAACAGAATAATTTTCTTTACAAATTTTAATATATCTAGGAAACATCTGTTTTCTCTCTCTGGTATGGACTTGACGTTTGTAATCACGTAAGTTACATTTGTAGTATAAATATGCTACTCCCTAAAAGTAGTTCTTTAGCTTCACGAAGACCGAACGAGTTAAATGAAAGACAATAAACATTTAAATTGCTACAACTAAGTAGTGTGTCAAGTTTAAATTGATGGGTAAGCAAGTTAGTAGTAATAGAATTTAGTGCTTACTACAAACCCTAAAAATTACTAGATAAATTATCAGTACATAGACCTAATCCCAAATCTAAAAATTAAAATCCAAAATAGAATAAATTATGCCCTACGAAAAGTTAGAAATTACCACACCAGCACCCGTTTTATCTTGGGCAAATCACTCTTTGGGCCCAGAAGAAACTAAGATGGCAAAAAATGTGGCATCATTACCATTTGTGTTTAAGCACGTGGCCTTAATGCCAGATGTCCACTTAGGCAAAGGTGCTTTAGTTGGTTCTGTAATTGCAACCAAAGAGGCAATTATCCCTGCTGCTGTAGGTGTGGATATTGGTTGCGGTATGAGCGCGATCAAAACATCATTTACTGCCGAACAACTAGAAGGAAAACTGAAGAAAATCCGCCTGGATATTGAAGCAGCAATTCCGACTGGATTCAACGAAAATAAAGACGTTGAAAAATCCGTCAGTAACTGGCAACATTGGGATGATTTTAAAGACTTGCATCGCGGTGTGCAAGACCTACAAGGTAAAGCAATGAAACAGATGGGTTCTCTCGGTGGAGGAAATCACTTTATTGAAGTGTGCCTCGATACAGAGAATCAAGTTTGGCTGATGCTGCATTCTGGTTCGCGTAACATCGGCAATAAACTCGCCCAGTGCCATATTCACACAGCCAGAGAATTAGCAAAAATGGCAGGTAATAAATTACCTGACCCTGATTTGGCTCACTTTGTCGCTGGTACGCCAGAATTCCAGGCATATTGGCATGATTTGCAATGGTCACAAAACTATGCGCGCGTCAACCGGGATGTGATGATGGCGCGTTTTAAGCACATAGTTGAAAAACATCTGGTAGGTGGGAAAGCAACTAAACCTTTATTGCAAGTTAATTGTCATCACAATTACGCCGAAAAAGAAGTGCATTTTGACGAGAATGTATATGTAACTCGTAAGGGTGCAGTTCGGGCACAGACTGAAGATTATGGAATTATTCCTGGTTCAATGGGAGCAAAGTCTTTCATTGTTAAGGGTAAAGGTAATGCTCATAGTTTCTGTTCTTGTTCCCACGGTGCAGGGCGTTTGATGTCTAGAAATAAGGCAAAAAATGTCTACACACTTGATGATTTGATCGAGCAAACAAATGGTGTAGAATGCCGCAAAGATGAGGGTGTACTAGATGAAATTCCAGGTGCTTATAAACCAATAGAACAAGTGATGGAAAATCAAGCAGATTTGGTTGAAGTTGTAGCAACGCTAAAGCAAGTTCTTTGTGTCAAAGGTTGAAGAAGAATTTACCTATTCTGAATTCAGGAGCGGAGCCGGAGACGCTCCGCCTCCGTTCAGAATGAAGATGCTGGTTCCTCTCTACGAGACGCTGCGCGAACGTTACGCTAATTTATCTATTATCCCAAGTTATACATGAGAGCCTTAAAGGATGTTTGAAAAGTCCTTTTATCGGTATCAAATAGTTTTAGATCCCCCTAAATCCACCTTAAAAAGGAGGACTTTTATTCTGGTTCCCCCCTTTTTTTAAGCTATCCATTACCCGGATCTTTCTCAACAAAACATAAAAATACTTAAAGAAAGGCGAAAAGGTTGATAGATATAGTTTTGAGGAGGA
>NZ_JBALEQ010000155.1:0-38941 GCF_036917775.1 Nostoc sp. | reverse complement strand
TTGTGGAGGTAGCCGTTCTTGAACCCAATTAAATACCCTTGCTAAGTTAAACTCTTAGTAATTAATTATACTCTCACGAGAGTAATAAAAGAGCGGTAAGGAGTAATGAGTGGATGAAAAATGGGTATTTACTCATTACTTGTTACTCATTACTCCAGAATCACCGTGCGTTCACGGGAGTGAGGATGTCAACTATAAAATCACGGGGTTGTAGGGGTATCAAGTTTTATGCGACTCGTCTTAGGACGACAGGGGCTTCCCCAACAAACCTGTCCAGAAGGCATATTCGTCAAAACACTACTACGAGCGCCAATCACAGCATTAGCGCCGATTTGCACTCCTGGCCCAACAAAACAATCTGCTGCTACCCATGCACCATTGTTAATAGTGATACTCGCTGTTTTTAACCCAAAGGCAGGATCTTGGATATCGTGACTACCAGTACACAGGTAACTTTTTTGGGAAACTACGCAGTGTTCACCGATGTGGATCTGATCGAGGCTGTATAAAACTACGTTATCTCCAATCCAACTATAGTTGCCAATGGTAACTTTCCAAGGATAGGTGAAGCGGGCGGTGGGTCGAATTAATACACCTTTGCCGATACGAGCGCCAAATAGTCGTAGCAAAGCACAACGTAGAATATTTAACGGTTGAGGAGTAAGGGGAAATGCGATCGCTTGTACAAGCCACCACAACAATACATACCAATTTGGCCGTCCCCGATCAAACCAAGATTGGTCATATTTGCGTAAATCTACAAAAGGTTGGTCATTTGTCATTGGTCATTTGTCATTAGTTATGAGTCAATGGTCAATAGCTTGACTTCTGTTCCTCTGCTCCCCTGCTCCCCTGCTTCTTCTTTTGGAGTGGTTGCAGTATTTAAATGACCACCACAATTACGTAATTCGTAAAGTTTAACGCCAATTTGATATTCATATTGACTCAGCAAGCGTGCATAAATATATCCAGCTTTGCCATCCAAAAAACCGCGTTGAATTATATAAAATAAAACAAACCGTAAAATGGGCTTAAATGGCAAGTGTACCCACACTTTTTTCAAAAAGCGCTTACGTTGCACTGCATCACCAAATAGATTCGCGCCGATGGTGCCGCTATCATCTTTACCTGTGAGAATATTAAAATAAACACTGGCTTCCCAGTTGGAATAACGATTGTGCCGTTCTAGCCAGTGATAAAGGTCGCGGAAGTCCTCGTGGAGCATATCATTTTTGAGATACCCAACTTTGCCCTGTAAAATCACATGTTCGTGAACTTCGTTGTCACCAGTATTTGGAATATCTTCTGTATGCAGGTTTTCGTAGCGGCCTTTTTTATGCTGAAATAAACGAAGATTCCAATCGGGATATTTTCCACCATAACGAATCCATTTTCCTAAGAAAAAGACGCGGCGGTTGAGGTAATAACCTGTATATTCCTGATTTTGAATTGCTTGGTCAATTTCTTCCCAAAGTTCGGGAGTGATGCGCTCATCGCAATCTACAATTAGCACCCATTCGTTACGGAAAGGTAAATTATCTAAAGACCAATTTTTCTTTTTGGGCCAACGTCCATTAAAGTCGAATTGCACAACATTGACACCGTGGCTTTTCGCAATTTCAATGCTGTTATCTGTACTTTGAGAATCTACTACAAATATTTCATCTGCTCTGCTGAGGCTAGCAAGGCAGGCTGGCAAGTTTGCTTGTTCGTTTTTTGCCGGAATTAATACAGAAACTGGTATTTTAGATGACATATCAGTATAAATTATGTTATTGGTTATTTCTTATTTGATGTGAATAAAAGACCTTGAATAGCAGCATTTAAATAACCAATCTGACCGTAAGCATATACAAGTTTGTCAAACCGTTCTGCTGGATCAGAAAAATATTGCAATGCTTTATACAAGCCACGTACAAACCGTTCGCTACCTCGCTGCAATTGAGCGATTCCAGCTTTGCCAGCGAGTTGTTCTCGATAGCATTCACTGATACCCTGCCACCAGCCTCGATTTAAAAACCAAGTGCGTTGTAGGCGTTCTGGGGCAACATTGTGAGCAACCAGTGCTTCAGGAAGATAAGCAACTTGCCAACCACGCTGTAGGGCAAATTCGGTCATTTGCAGTTCTTCATTTGATAATAAATTTTTCCCCACTCGACCGAGATGAGGATCAAAACCGCCAATTTCTTCTAGGAAACTGCGGCGGATGGAGTAATTTAAGCCTCTGGGTGTTAAGCCAGGTTGCTCGATGTAGATGTTACTGTCACCCAAGTCGTATGCACCCAGATTTGCAGCTAGTCCTGGAGATAGCCATCGTGGTTGTTCGATTCCTGGGGGCCATAAGAGAGTGACTTTGCCACCTGCGATCGCTAGTTTAGAATTATTGTAATAGGCAAAATATAAAACTTGTAGCCACCCAGGGCTAGCAACAGCATCGTCATCCAGATAAGCCAGAATGTCGCCACTAGCTACTTTTGCGCCTGTGTTGCGGGCGACAGATAAACCGATAGTGGGTTCAAATACATACTTTAGGCGCGGATTGTGGGCCCTTTGTTCTACAACCTCACGGGTGCGATCGCTAGATCCATTATCAACTACCACAATTTCAAAGTCAGCAGCAAAATCCTGTGCTAAAAGACTATCAATTGCAGCCCCTAAATAGGTATCTCGATTGTGGGTACAGATAATGGCAGAGATTTGGGTGTCTGGCATAGATTTTATTTTGGATTTGAGATTTGGGATTTTAGATAAAAATCTTAAATCCAACACATACCTGCTGAGAGTTAATCTAAACCAAAAATTACCGACCCACCAACCGAGTTTCTTCGGAAATAATCTTTAAAACTTCACGTTTGTTGAATATGACTGTGTAAAACTACAAGTGTTTGGGCCAGTTGACTCAGGCGGGTTTCTAAAGATTGCTTGCGCCCCAACAGTTGACGTAACTTTTGGTAACGTGCGATCGCCATACTAACATTAGCAACCTGATCTGCTGGACATGGGCGTGACCAGACTTTACCAGCATCGTCTACACCACAGAGGCGGTAGCCAGTAATCGATGATTTATAAGATACTTTCCCACCAGTGGCGCAAATTTCTTCTACATAGTTCATCAGGCGGTCAACTTCTGCATGGCGCAGTGTTGCAGTTCCTCCCGGTTCTGGTTCGCTGGGATTGGATTCTAACCAGCCATTGACAATTGGCCCTTCTAAGTAAATATCCTGAATTTGGTTCAAAATATTTTGCAGTTCTATTTGCCAACCAGCAACAGTTTCCTGAATTTCTTGTAATAGATTCATCGCCAATGCTGGATTTGCTCCGTGGCGATGGTTACTAAAACTCGGAGTTTTCAACTTAGGTAAGCTGGGTGTTTTGCCCCCATTCTCTTGTGTTTGAAAGGTCTGCACAGAGTCATGGTGAGGAAAGAAATTCTGTTCAGCAGGATAATCAGTCTCAGTATCTACGCCCAATTCAACTGTTTGTTCTTCCTGAGATGATGGAGTTTGGGTACTTTCTGTGGATTCGTTGGCTCCGACACTGATTCTAAAAGAAAAAGGCCGTTTTGTTGTGGACGAATCAACTGCTTCGGCGGCAGAGGCAGTGCCGCGATTCCCTAAATCGTGTAGAGTTGCTTCTATGCGTTTTAAGCCTGCGTTCATAAAGACATCCTAAAATTTTGCTGTCCCCAATGGTGTTGAAGAAGAGGCAGGGGGCAGGGAGCAGGGGAGATAATTCAGATGGGAATTTGACCCAATAGAACTAGAACCACACTTGGTTGTTGTGGGGGAAGCTCCACAGCAGGGAGCAGGGATCATTTCCTCTTGCTCCTTTTCTCCCTGCCCATTGCCTCTTGTTGAATCATTAAGAATGGGGTTGTTGGGATTTTCGGCTTTTGCCAGTTGTGACATCAATGATGTTGGTGCTAATTTTATCCCTTAAAAGTTATTTCAAACCAAAAATCTCGCTGATAAAGTAAAAACTGTGGTGATAAATTGCAACTAGCTACTTATTGTTAAAATACTCAGAAAACAACTTTGGGTAAAATCATCTTAGTAACAGGGCCAGCACGATCTGGTAAAAGTGAATGGGCGGAAACTCTGGCTATGGAGTCAGGGAAAGCAGTTGTTTACGTAGCAACAGCGACCGATAACACAGATGACCAGGAATGGCATCAACGCATTTTAGAACACCAACAACGCCGTCCCCAAGACTGGGTAACTCTATCCGTACCGATAGAACTGTCTGCTACCCTCGCCGATGCTAAACCCTATAACTGCCTTTTAGTGGATTCTTTAGGAACTTGGGTTGCTAATCTCTTAGAAGAGGACGAGTCTAGCTGGGAAAATATCGTTGCGGAGTTATTAGAAACGGTGGATCTGGTTGCTACTGATGTGCTGTTTGTAGCAGAAGAGGTAGGTTGGGGTATAGTACCAGCTTATCCCCTTGGGAGGATGTTCCGCGATCGCTTGGGTTCTTTGGTACGCCAACTAGCTGCCCTTAGTGAAACTGTTTATTTAGTAACTAGTGGTCATGTTCTCAATCTCAGTGTCCTCGGTTCGCCATTGCCAACCAGAGAGGATGCTGGAGTATTCAGAAGTCAAGATTCTTAACTATTGATTCAAATTAATCCAAAATCTAAAATCTAAAATTGTCTTATGGCAACCAAACAAGAAGTTAGAGGATACCTTGCCTACTGGTTTCAGTTGGGTAAGAAAGTGATTACGGGCAACGGGAAGGCAAGCATTTTGCCCAAATCGGTGCTAAATGGCGATCGCTATAGTGAAGAATTTGAAGAGTGCTGGCAAAAAATTCTCTCCCCGGAATCAGGTGATTGTCACCTAGAGGGTACGCAAGAAACCATTGCTGAACTATTAACACCAGCATGGGATATGGTTCCTTGTGGTCGTTGCAGTATGCCAGTAGCCGCGCGAAACGTCGGGATGCCGGCATTGTTATGTCCCTGTAATAGTTTACCTAACTGGCCTAATACAGAACTGCCAGCACCACGAGAGCCAATTAAGACTCAAGACCAACTTAAAACAATTCGCGATCGGCTTGTAGATAATATTGCTTAAAAAAGAAGCAAGGGGGCAGGGGGACGAGGGGGACAAGTCTTCTGCATCTTCCTTGTCTCTTTTTTATGCCCAATTCCTAATGTCTCTATAGAGTTCAGTTAAGGCTAAAACTCTTTGCCAAAGTCAAATTTTTTAACGTAGACGCGGAGCGGCTTGCCGCAGGCTACCGCAAAGACGCAAAGGACGCAAAGAGAAGAAAGAGATGCTTAATGAGTGGGGGATTCAAACCCGCCACTAAATTTTAGACTGCTGAATCTTAAGATATAGAGAAATTAGATAATGGATTTATTGGAAATCCCTTGGTTCACTTTGGTGGTAGAGAATTTGGCGTTGGACAAGTTTTATTAGCAAAATCACACTGATAAATATAGGGTTCTTGCCAACTTAAAGGAATTTCTAATAAATCTCGCGTTCCTGTCATCCCTTGTCCAATAAATAGTAACAAAGCAATGCAGTTTAAAATCGTATGAACGATCCGCCAGCGATTGGATTTATCTTGATAAATATCTTGAACAATAGCTAATGAAAAAATCATTAGCAGTGCTGCGGTAATACCAATATAATAATGTGACCAATACCACTCATTGGTACGGCGAAATACTCCATCTTGACAGCCTAATATGACTAAACCTGCACCAGCTAAAGTAGCAAAAACTGCCCGCCACACTCGCTGCTTTGCCCGATAAAGAAATACTAAAGAAGCGATAGTAGCAGCTAAGATTAATAGGATAAAAACAACTTGAAAAGGTGTTTTATTCCATAATTGATTTTTAATAATATTTTTACCAATAGGATAGCTTAATCCGATTAAAGTTAATCCGACAACCGCACTTGTTAGTCTTTCACCTAATTGCTTATGTTCTACACCCACTACTGGAGGAATTTTGCTCTTACTCCCGGCTAAAATTTGCAATCTGCGTTGGCGTGTTTGCCAAGCAAAATTAATCACTGTCCCAATCAGTGGAAACACGAATATGATTGCGATCGCTGGATGTAAAAGACCAAGAAAATCTGCTATTTCCATACAACACCTTTAAATTAATCATCAAATTAACCTTAAACGACAATTTAAAGCATCGTAGTACCACTTAAATTAATTTAAGATAAGAATCTGTTGAATATTTATTTTTATTATTTTAGCTAATTTTAAGCAAGTAAAAATGTAAATGCCTATTGAACAATAAGTCTTTAAGAAGTAAATTTGTCTCATAACCTGATAGTCAACTAGCGAATAATTTCGTCTTGCGGAGAATATCACGTTGGCGTACACTGCGAGGTTTAGCTAATTTCCAAACCGAATAATATTTGTCACTATAAACAATGTCTGTTTTCAAATTATATTTTTTTTCTATCGTTTCGCGCCAACTGTCTGAAGGATTGAATAAAAAAACATCAGCAAACCTATCAGGGATTTTAGGAATTTTTTGATTTTGAACCAACAGAAATTGTACCTTTGGCTCCAAAAGATAGCTCAGAGAAAAGACATTTCCATAATTATTACCCAAAGCATCACTAATCAAAAGTGGGCGAGTGGTCAGATTGATCATTTGGGCAACTTGGGGATTGCCATAGCTTATACCCTTATTCCACCAAGTTTCTGCTTGAAAATTAACCTTACAAGAAATTAACCCACAAATAATTATCAATCCGACGATCGCATACCAAATATTCTGGCGTGACACCCTCTCATTATATATTTGTGTACCTAGCAAGTAAGCAACAGCTATTTGAATCCCTAAATAAGATGGTATGAAATATGGTTCAGATGATTGTATACCCTCAATCATTAAATCTGACAATATTAGAGGCAATGTTGGTACGACAATTAATATAATGATAAACAACCAAATTTTATAGTTAGTTGTTTGGCAAAGGAAATAAATTGAATATCCTACCAATATGAAACAAATTAATGTAATTAAATAGTTAAATTGATTATCTGAAGTCAGGTCTATATCAAAAAATATTCGGCTTAATTGCATCAATATAAATTCAAATTTAGGCATCAAAGATGATTGTGGTGTTGCCTTATCTGCTGAAATCAAAAATTGGAAAAAATCACCTATTACAACTACAAGCCAAGGCATGAAGGCTAAAAAACCTATCAATGATGCTATAAGATAAGTTCTGACAGTTGAAGAGAACTGGAATCTGGCAGTAGTAATAACATAAATTGCGTGAGCAACTGCAACAAATGCACTCCAAAGAAATGTATAAAGACTGATTGCCAAAGTTACTGCATAAATACTCCAGATAGTAAATGTTTCTGGCTGTTGTCGTTGTTTTGCTAGCTGATCTTGATCTTGTGATTCCAGGCGCATTGCTCGCAGCAAAGAAGCGCTAGATAGTAATATGGTGACTAACCAGAGAATATATTCTTGTGCTTCTTGGGCGTATACTAGTTGAATCGGAGAAATTGCCATAAGTGCGATGGCTACGCCCGCCGCAGGCATCGCTACACCAGGAACCAATAGCGGCGCATTAAATAATTCTCGACATAGCCAATAAACACCAGGGAAAACCAGCAAACTGATCAAAGCAGATAAACTTCTGATCGCCGTCACCGAATTACCAAAAACTTCCAACCACAATCTGGCTATTATGTAATAAAGCGGTGGATGCAAAGAATCTTCTTTAGCCAAAGTCATGATTGTGTCATTTAAGCTTTTTGGATTTACCCCTTGAAACTGAGCAAAACTTTCTTTGCCAATGACACTACCATTAAATAGTTTATTTTGTGCTTCAGTTCTTGTATAACCAGAAATTCGCAATGAGGTATAGGTTTCATCGTGGGAGTAAACCTTGGTATCAAGGTTAAAAAAGCGAAACAATATACCCATTGTCAATAAGAAAATAATTAAAAATCGCAACCAACTCGGAGCAAGTTTGAGGTGGCGCATAAGTAGTTTTCCCAATATTTTTTCTAAAATAATCCAGTCAGGCGCACTACTGGATGAAGTGCCGCAGCTACGCCCATCATCATAATTCGTAATTCGTAATTACGAGTTATATCTAAGTCTGTTCATTACATATCCCAAGGGACGTTAGGACTAAAGATAATTTTTACAATATTTGATAACGCCATCTAGCAAAGTCTTTGGTATTAGATATGGTTAAAAAATCAATAGTTTTAAAGTGTCGGTCGATAGCGGGAATACTGCATATTTTAGCTCCAATATTCAAGTATGCCTGCAAAATTTTAGGAATTTCCACATTATACGAGTCTGGACAATTTTGAGGCAGTTCTACACAAGATTGTGAATTTGGATAAACCAAAATACTTGGATGCATCAAGCCATTCTTCTGAAAATAATTATAAGTGCAAATAGCTTGCGAAGGAGATTGCGTTAGTAATGATGCACAACCAAAGAAGTATTGATTTTTACTCCAGATCAGATAATTTGCTAGCCCTTTCCATAATAGTAAAAGTGCCTGACTGTTGCGATATTCTTTAGCTATACATGCACGCCCAACTTCAACTGATGCCTGAAGCACAGAATTAGGAATTCCATTAAGATTAAATATATCGGCAGCATCAAAGCCTAGTCTTTGAGAAGCCATTGTATAGGTTTGCATCCGATAAGTTCCAATGGTTTTACCCGTTTGTTTGGAAATCATGATTAAATGATGGCAAACTGCATCAAACTTATCTATATCCATCTGAGTAAAGTTAGAAGCAGAAAATCCCAAGCCTAGTTCTAGATTAAAAACTTCAAAGCGTAACCGAAAGATTGATTCTAATTCTTCTTCGGTTGAAGCCAGTCGTAGGGTATATTTTTCCGTTTGAAGTATGGGAAAATCTTCAAAAGAAGGAGGAGGATTCAGTGAGTAATTGATGTTGCATCCAGAAACTTCCATCTATCTTCCTACCTAGATTTGCGAAAATATCCTACTATGATTTAGGCACTATACAAATAGCTCACATTATGTATTAATGTGTCGAAGCGTGATTGAGACAGTTTTCCGATAAAATAACCTCTAGAGAGCTTTCTTACTCTTTTAGATTAGAGGTATAGTGCTTTTATTATGGACATTAATTACTAAAAAATCTGGCAATAAGATACAAAATTTTCCTTTGATATAGGCTATAAATACAAGTCAAATAAAAGGACAAGGAGATAGGCTTTTGCCATAAGTCTCAGCAGAATGGGGAAAGCCCCTAGATTCATCTAGGGGCTTGGATGGTTTTGGTTGCGATCGCTATAAAGCGGGTGGGTCTGCGATCGCAATCTGCGGTAGATACACTCTAAAATACTTAATTAATTACGGTGATTATTGCTGTAGTGAACCCTTGTACCTGCCCACAGCAACTTCTCCCGTAGCGTTTGATAGTAGGAATTGTTCTCGCGCAAAATAATAAATTTAGCCCGACACTCTGCCATCCGCACATCAACGCGGTGTCCAGGCCAAATAGAAGTCCCTAACACCCCATCTGTCCACAGTTTGGTACTCAAATCGTAATCCCCCAAAGGCCAAATACTCACTACAGAGCCAGGGGGTAAAACGAGTGGGCGGCTAGAAAGGCTCATTGCACAAATGGGAGTGATGGTAAGCGCCTCCATACCATCGTGCATAATCGGCCCATTAGCAGAAACGGTGTAACCAGTAGAACCTGTGGGAGTGGAAATAATCAACCCATCCCCAACATACTGATCGACTACCTCACCATCGATTTCCATTTCCAGAATTGAGGTTATCATTCGGTCAGCAGAGGCGGGTTTGACACAAAATTCATTCAAAGCCAGGTAACGCTCACTCACTGGCTCTAAATTAGACCCGTGACCCTCATATACCGCAGCTTGTAACATCATCCGTCGTTGGATAGCATAGCGATCCTCAAACAGCCGATCCCAAACTTTCTCTGTATCCTGAAATTCTTCCACCGACTCAGTTAAAAACCCCAGATGACCTCCCACATTCACTCCCAGAATAGGGATGCCAGCTGGGGCTAAATGTCTGGCACTGGTTAAAACAGTACCATCGCCACCGAGTACCAAGGCGAGATCGATTGGTTGAGCCGCCGAAGCCAAAAAGACTGGATAAGGGTTGTCTTTTGGCCCACTCGGCCCCATCAACACCTGGCACTCGCGGCTTTCTAGTTGTTTAGCACAGATTTCTGCCCATTGTTTACTCCGGGCATCCCGCGCTTTATAAGCAATGATTACCTGCTTGAGTTGCACGCACAGTTACCACTTCAGGAGATTAAACTGCTCCATATCGACGGTATCGCGGTTGCGATAAATGGCAAGCACGATCGCTAAACCCACCGCCGCCTCGGCCGCGGCCACGGTAATCACAAATACTGTGAAAACCTGACCTTTAATTAATGTTGAGTCGAGGAAGTTGGAAAATGCCATTAAATTCAGATTAACAGCATTGAGCAGTAATTCAATTGACATCAGCACCCGCACAGCGTTGCGGCTAGTAATTAAACCGTAGATGCCGATGCAGAATAAAGCTGCTGCTAGTAATAAAAAGTACTGGAGTTGCATGAATCTGAGTATCCCTCCTGAAAAAGCTGGCTGTTTATCTGCGAATGAAGTCGCAAATATTACTCTTTTGTTTCGCTGGTTGTTGATACCAATTCTCTGGGGCGTTCTTGTAAAGTCAAAACAGTTTGCCCCACATTGGATCGTGTCAATTGGTCTGGCAAATACTCACGACGGGCCAAAATAATTGCTCCTACCATCGCTATCAGCAGCAAAATGGAAGCCAATTCAAAAGGTAGTAAAAAGTCAGTGAAAAAATGCTCTCCAATTACAACTATTGAGCTTTCACCACCTACTACAGGAGTAGTTGAGTAAGCCCAAGGAGTAGCCAGCACCATTGTACTTAAAAGACCAAACAATCCTACGCTGACTAGACCAGTAAGTAATTTACGCACCCAAGAGTTGGGAAATGCGACAAAATCTTGACGCTTGTTCACCAACATAATGGCAAACAAAATCAGCACGTTAACCGCCCCAACATAAATTAGTATTTGTGCCGATGCAACAAAATCACCATTTAGCAAGAGATAGATTCCCGCCATACTGATGAATACACCCCCCAGCATAAAGGCAGAATAGACAATGCTAGAGAACAGCACCACACCAATGGCTGCCCCAATCATCATCACGCCCAGTATGCCAAGTGATACTAACTGTACTCCTTCTGCTAGATTCACTGTTTTTTGTCCTTAGTCATTGGTCATTGGTCATTGGTCATTGGTCATTGGTCATTGGTCATTGGTCATTGGTCATTGGTCATTGGTCATTAGTCAAATAACAAAGGACAAATGACAATGGACAAATGACATTTATTTTTCTGTTTGTTCTACCAGGTCTTCTGGACGCGCACCTGCACGTGGCGCATCTGCGGGCAGTCCGTGGGGTTCGAGGACACCTTTGGGTAGGTAAACTAGCTCGCGTAGTGGTGTAACCATTGGGTCATCTGTTACTTTATAGGGCAGACGACCTAACGCTACATTGTCATAATTCAATTCATGGCGATCGTAAGTGGCAAGCTCATACTCTTCTGTCATGGATAGACAGTTAGTGGGGCAAAATTCCACACAGTTACCGCAAAAGATACAAACTCCAAAGTCGATGCTGTAGTGGTTGAGTTTTTTCTTTTTGCTGGCTTTGTCGTATTCCCAATCGACTACAGGTAGGTTAATTGGACAAACGCGAACGCAAACTTCGCAGGCGATGCACTTATCAAATTCAAAGTGAATCCTACCGCGAAACCGTTCGCCAGGAATCAGTTTCTCGTAAGGGTACTGTACGGTAATTGGTCGCCGCCGCATGTGGTCGAATGTGACAGAAAGCCCCTGACCAATGTAACGTGCAGCTTGTACCGTTTCTTTGGCGTAATCACCAACTTGTTTTAGGAACTTGAGCATTTTTGGTTCACTCTCTCTTTTTAAGCTATCAGCGTTATTTGTCCCTTGTCCTTTGTCCTTGGTCATTAGTCATTTGTACAAATGACTAACAACTAATGACTAATGACTAACCACCAAAAGCGAAGGGAAAGGCTAGTTTCAGAGCGGCGGTTAATAGAAGATTAACCAAACCAACTGGCAACAAAAACTTCCATCCTAAATCTAACAGTTGGTCAATCCGTACCCGTGGCACTGTCCAGCGCAATAGGATGGCGACAAACACTAGTAAATAGGCTTTGAAGACGGTCATCGTGATTCCCAAAGAAGCAGTTACTATCTGGAACACAGGATTTAATTCACTGACTCCTAGCCAACCAGCGATGAGGTTGAGGGGAATAGGAAAGTCCCAACCGCCCAGGTAGAGAATTGCTACTAGTAAGGATGAAAGGATCAAGTTAACGTAGGAACCCAGGTAGAACAGACCGAATTTCATGCCTGAGTATTCAGTCTGATAACCTGCGACGATTTCTTCTTCCGCTTCAGGTAAGTCAAAGGGTAATCGTTCGCATTCAGCTAGAGCGGCTATCCAAAAGATCAGAAAACCGATTGGTTGTCGCCAAATGTTCCAACCCAGAATGCCGTAGCCAGATTGTTGATTGACAATATCAACGGTGCTGAGGCTGTTAGACATCATAGCGATCGCTAACACTGCCAGCGCCAAAGGAATTTCATAACTAATAGATTGCGCTGCTGCCCGCAAGCCCCCTAAGAGGGAGTATTTGTTATTAGATGCGTAGCCAGCCATCAGCAAGCCAATGGGTTGAATGCTTGACAAGGCAATCCACAAGAATACGCCCATGCCCACATTGCTAATAACGATATTCTGCCCAAAGGGAACGATCAGGAACGACAGAAAAACCGGAATTACAACAATAATGGGGCCGAGAGTAAACAGCCAGGGGTCAGACTTGGCTGGTACTATATCTTCTTTAAATACCAGCTTCAAACCATCAGCTACAGGTACCAGCAAACCAAAAGGCCCCTGGTATTCTGGCCCAATTCGCTGCTGTGCGGAGGCGGAAATTTTCCGTTCTAGCCAAGTAGCAACTAATACCCCCACTGTTGCCCCAATCAGCATCAGTATCATTGGCAGGGGCATCCAAATTGCTTTGGCTGTTCCTGCTGGTATACCTAAATCCCGGAGGGATTCAATAAAAGTTCCTTGGAGGTCAATTCCTGAGTTCATGTTTCCGCTCTTTAAGACATCGAGTCATGGTGAGTTACAACTATTAGTTAAATTAATACCTGTAAATTCACTCATTTTTAATTTTTGCCCAGATGATGCTTGATTGAAGATTTGTCGCTAATTCCCATGCCTAGTATATCCTTGGATGGTTTTAGCCCTCTGAAGCGATATGAGAACTTCTACTTATGGTTGGCATTGGGATTGGCTATTGAGGGGATGGGAATGGGGCAGGGAGCAGGGGGCAGGGGGCAGGGAGCAGGGGGAGATGAGGGAGAAGAATTAATAACCAATTCCCAATTCTCAATGCCCAATTCCCAATTCCCAATGCCCAATGCCCAATTACCGTTGGTCAATGGGAGTATAAGTAACTTCGTGCAAACCGTTGTAAACCTGGGTAGGACGGAAAATCCGATTTTCTGCTAGTTGTTCTTTCCAGTGGGCTAGCCAACCGGCAACGCGAGCGATCGCAAATATTGGTGTAAACAAGTCTGTGGGAATTCCCATTTTCCTGTACACCAAACCTGAGTAAAAGTCAATATTGGGATAAATCCCTTTGCTACCGAGTTTTTCCTCTACGACTCGTTCCATTTCTAGGGCAATGTCATAGAACTTGTCATGCCCAAACTTCTCAAACAGTTGCTCTGCGAGTCCTTGTAAAATTATGGCTCGTGGGTCTTTTACTTTATAGACACGATGTCCAAAGCCCATAATCTTAGATTTAGTTTCTAGACAATGCTCTATGTAGGGACGGACATTTTCCACAGAGCCAATTTTTTCCAACATCTGAATTACTTCTTCATTGGCTCCACCATGCAAAGGCCCACCCAAGGTTCCCACGGCACTAGCAACAACAGCGTAAGGATCAGTCAAGGTGGAAGCTGTCACCCTGGCACTGAAAGTAGAAGCATTCATTGTATGCTCGACTTGAAGTATCAAGCAGATATCAAAAACTCGCGCCATCAAAGGATCGGGTTCTTTCTCATCAAGCATGTATAGAAAGTTGGCGGAGTAGTCTAAGTCATCACGGGGACGTACCGGATCATTGCCTTTTCGCATCAGTTGGAACGCCGCCACCATTGTAGGAATGGTTGCTATCAACCGCACCACAGATTCTCGAATGTAGACAGGATTATGTAAATCGCGGAGCGAATAAAACAAGCCTAAAGCAGCAGCGGAGGCTTGCAAGGCATCCATTGGATGACCGCTTTCTGGAAAGCATTTCATCATGTCCCGAATGCGGTATTTTATCCGCCTGTGGTAACGAACTTCGTACTCAAATGTTTCCAGCTCTTCTTTGCTTGGCAGTTCACCCCAGATTAAGAGATAAGCAGTTTCTAGGAATGTACTTTTTTCTGCTAGTTCTTCAATCCGGATGCCACGATATTCTAGTATTCCTTTTTGCCCATCAACATAGCTGATACTTGATTGAGCGGCGGGAATGCCTTCTAAACCAGGCTTGTATTCGCACACCATCATGGCACCACCATTTGCTTTTTGAAATATCTGATCAAGCTAACTTACCAGAAATTTATTGTCGCCATAACAGTAGCCGTTCTAACAACAATCGAAAATGTTGGAAAACTGTTATAGCAGGTACTTGGGTGGTGTCAACCAAAACATCTGACTCCGACCCAGAGGAGAACCTGTTTCTGGTAGTTTTATCCCAATCATACCTGCTTTTTTCAAGACTAAGCTTTCTTTGACTTCTCCCCACAGGAGAATTTCTGCCCAATTGGTCAAATCAGGTTCGTGTCCAACCAGCGCCAGTTGGGTATTTTGGGAATAATTTCTTGGTTTTAACCAGTCTTTTAGCCAACTAGAAATTTGACCATCGTGAGCGAGGTGGCTAGATTCCTCTAATTGGGAGCTTAGTTTTTCTGCTATGAGGATTTCAGCCGTTTGGCGGGCCCGTACTAAGGGACTGGTGAGAATTAAATCAAAGTTTAAACCTAATTTAACAAGTTTTTGGGCAACTTTCTCAGTTTTTTGCCTTCCTTCTTTAGTAAGGCTGCGTTCCTCATCTTTGATGCCTAATCCCTTATCTTCGGCGATGCCATGACGAATTAAGTATAGTTCCATACTTTGTATTATTAGTGATCGGTTAGGCTGCTCTTATGCAATGTTAGAACGCTATCCACCACTTAGCAATCTGTCATACTCTGGATGCGATCCAATCCAAAACCATACAAAATTTTCATCTTCTTTTACAGCAAGCGCCCGATAATATATACCAATACGCACTGACCAAAACTGACCGACTTTTTTGAAATGCAATGATGGATATTTGGGATCTTCCCGAAGAAACTCGTAACATCGATTAGCAAGCTCTTGGATATCAATTGGTAACTGGCGATAGTAATACCAAAAATCTGGGGTTGCTCGATGTTTCACAGATCGGTACAACGCCCTTCTCGGAGATGTTTGAGTGCTTTTTCTGCCAATACATCTAACCGACCAGCAGCGACATCTTTTTCAATCTGTTTATCCCAGGCTGCTGCATCGAATTCTGCAAACCAGGTACGAAATGCGGCGAGATCCTCTGGTGAAAGTTGACTAACAGCGAGTTCTAATTCCTTTAGGGTACTCTTCATCTAGGTAAATTAAGCTTGTCAGTTTTTAACTTAAATATACATTGCTTCTCGCCGCGCTCTTTGATAGGTAGTATTTATCCACTCGGCATCATTTAAAAAACGCTGCAAGCTAGGACTTTCTTGCAGTAATTCGTCTATATTCAGTCGCTCACGGCTAATGATAAAAATCTTGCTCATACAGAGTTTGTAAGATTTGGAGTTTTATAGACTTCATGGCGCTCCTTCTTCACAAATAAATAGGTAGGCGCAAGTTAACTTTGATTTAGTTCAGTTTTTGTCATAAAACCCAAATTCCCGACTTTTATCAAAAATCGGGAAGGGATACTATATGAACAAACACTTTGACTGCTGCATTAGTTAGGAGTTCTCCGCGTCTCCTTGAGTTCCCTCTACTCCGACTGAATTGGATTATCTCTGGGATTAACTAACCTCAGCAGTTTTTGCTTAATTTGAGCGTCGAATACTTCCCATTTCATTTTCGCATAAGCGGAATTTTCGTTACTACCAGATAAGAAGCCCATCGGAATTTCAAAGCCACCTGCACTTGTCCTTCCACCGCCGAAAAAGCGCCCGGCGCTATCTTGTCCGAAGGCTTCTTTGATGAATTCATCAGGGTCAAGGGTAAGTTTGCTAGTTCTCAGGGAACCGATGACTATTTCCAGTTCATCGTCTTCATCGTGAACAATACCATAAACTACGGCAGTGTGAACGTTTTCTTCGGTAACGAGAAAATCAGCTGCTTGGGGGATGGCATCGCGGTCATCGTAGCGTAAATAACCAACACCAGCAATGGAAAAGTTATTTTGGACGATGCGATTTTTTAGCGATCGCTCGATCACATCCATTACCCGCTTGGAACGGTTTGCCTGTAAAATGGCGTTTAGCAATTGGGCATCATAAAATCGGCTTAAATACGCAGCTGCCATAAAGTCTTCTTCTTGCGCTTGCATTAACCGATTTGTATCCGATCGCAAGCCGTGCATCAAGGCAGTTGCACATTTAACGTGTTGATTTATGCTGCTATCTAATGCTAGTAATCCCGTTTGGAGATATTGTGTAAAAATTGTTGCTGTTGCCCTTACGTAAGGGCGGATATCCTCAAACTCTGATTGCAGATCGCCTTGGATACTATGATGGTCAACAAGAACCACTAAGGGAATCTTAGCCTGCTGTACTGCTGATAGTAGCTGTGAAGTAGTTCCCTGGTTATCAATTAATACAAAACCTTGATAAGATGACAAATCTTTAGTTTTCAAGGTTTGCGGTGTCCAACGTTGGATAGGTAAGTTAGTCAGCCTTACCAAGGCAATATTTTCTTGATGGCTCAATGCGCCAGCATAAATGATTTCGCATTTGATATCATATTGCTGGGCGATTAACTGATAAGCCCATGCACAAGAAAGGGCATCAGGGTCAGGAAAATCTTGCAAAATTACCAGTTGGCGATCGTGTCGATGTGCCAAAAGAGTTTTTTGCAGTTCTTCGGACTTTTGTTGTGCCAGAGAATTACCACGGTGACTAAGAAATATAGCTCCGTCACCTACCGATGGCGGTAATGATGGACTTTTAAATGCAACTTCCACTGGCGCTTTCTCGATTTCAGGTTCCTCTGGGTTTGGCTCTGCTGTGGTCAATGACAAACTCTCAAACTGAGTAACGGGAGAATTCAAGTACATAGGGAACTTTTTTAAAGTGTGAGGCTCCTTTAATTCAGAAACACTAAGATCAGCAATTCACTGAATTTAGCCACATTATTTTGATCTTCGCAAAAATATAAAGACATTGCACTATACATCTAAGTATATTTTTTATCAGTAACAGCGTTTGACATCAACTAAATTCTACTAAAGGATGTATGAGTGCTAGAGACAAGAAAGTTTAGTATATTTGGCTGTATTTGGGAGCATAAATTTGTTTGAGGAGCTTTTTTCATCTTCCGTAAATTGAACCAGCAGGATCTTTATCTAACTTAGGGTATACTTTCTATCTTATACTTTAGGGTTAGTCTTTGATATTCAAATATTCTTATGCTCAATAATCTCATTATTATGACTATTGAGCAATTAACAATTATTTTTGGTCAACAACGCCTGTTGGTAGCTCCTTGGAAAAGTCTTAGGATTTAGGATTCACACAGGATGGTGAGCAAAAGGGAAACCCCATATACAAGTGTAGAGGCTTGAGTGTTGATAGATTGTGCCTGTCTACAAGACGCGATCGCTTCGTTGCAGATCATATCTAGCCACCAATGTCTCAACACCCCACAACTAAAGTTGTTGAGTGTATCCCAAAGCAAGAAGGTATTTCTTCTTTCTTCTTTGCTCCTCTATATCTTTGCTCAAAGACCTATAACATACTTTTGCCACTCTGTATGCAGTCCACTCTTAAGATGTTTGCTGACCTCAAAATAGAGGCTGCTATAAGGTTGGCGTGGAGGATGGCGTAAAGGCATGTGAGCTTCATGGGGAGTCCGACTGCCTTTTTTGACATTGCAACGGACACAAGCTGTCACAATGTTCTCCCAGGTATCGCCCCCGCCGCGCGATCGCGGTATTACATGGTCTAGAGTCAACTCATCTCCTGTGTAACCACAGTATTGACAGGCATGACCATCACGGTGCAATATATTTCGGCGAGTTAGAGGAATTTCTTTATAAGGAACACGCACGTAATGACGTAACCGGATTACGGTCGGCAACGGGAAATCCGAGTACAAAAATTTACCGTTGTGTTCTACGCGTTCTGCTTTGCCCTTGATTAACAGAACCACAGCACGCCGCCAACTCGTTATATTGAGAGGTTCGTAAGATGCGTTTAAGACTAAAACCTTCCCCATTTATCTGCGCTCAGGGTATTAGCTTTACATAAATGTTAACACAAATACACCCTGCTAGGGAGATGAGAATAAATTATACTTTCGGCAGAATTCGGCAATTAATTTATGACTTAGGAGTTATGAGTGAAGAGTTAGGAGTTTGTAAGTAAAACTTCTAACATTACACCAATAATTTTACGTAGGTTAATCCAAATAACACAGCAAAAAGCCGAGCCATAAGATTTACCTCTAATTCCATACTCATAAATCTTAACTTTTAGTTTACTACCGCAATATCTTGTATCAATTGCAATATGAAGGTTAAACTTCCTATTTAATCTGATCTCGCTTTAGTGAGCGTGTATAGATGGGTAACTTGAAAGTTTAGCCGTGGTGGGATAGGAGTCAGTATAAATGTTAAGTCGCAAACAAATCCCTGGTGTAGTTCCTAATCAGCAGTGCGACACCTACGCGTGGTTTTCGCAACGAGCTTGGGTAGAAATTGATTTGGGGGCGTTGTCGTACAACGTACAGCAATTGGTGCAGTTTTTATCGCCGCGTACCCAGTTGATGGCAGTAGTAAAAGCTGATGCCTATGGACATGGTGCGGTGACAGTTGCCCAAACTGTAATTCAATCGGGAGCTAGTTGGCTGGGAGTCGCTACAGTTCCAGAAGCTATTCAATTGCGAGAAGGCGGAATTGAAGCGCCCATTTTGATTTTAGGAGCAACTCATACACCAGAGCAGATTCATGCGATCGCAGATTGGAAACTTCAGCCCACACTCTGTAGTCCTAAACAAGCTTTGGTATTTTCCGACACTTTAGAATCCATGAATCATGGTTCGCCAGTGCCCGTACACATCAAATTAGACACAGGAATGTCTAGGTTGGGAACTAATTGGCAGCAAGCTGGTGAATTTGTGCAATTAGTGCAGCGCTTACCACATTTATCGATTGCCAGTATTTATTCTCATTTGGCAACAGCAGACGATCCTGATACAACGGCAATGGAAGAACAGCATAGACGATTTGAAGAAGCGATCGCTCAAATCAAAGCAATGGGAATTGAAGTGCCTTGCTTGCACTTGGCAAACTCAGCAGCTGCACTCACAGATCCGGCATTGCACTACGATATTGTGCGAGTAGGTTTAGCTGTTTACGGACTCTACCCAGCACCGCATTTACAAAATGCGATCAACCTCAAGCCAGTTTTGCAACTTAAAGCACGAGTCACCCAAGTTAAAACAATTGCCGCAGGAACTGCTGTTAGTTACGGGCATAAATTTATTGCCCCACGTGAACTTCGCCTCGCTGTGGTCGGAATTGGTTATGCTGACGGCGTTCCTCGCAGTCTTTCTAACAAAATGCAGGTGTTAATTCGCGGTCAGAGAGTGTCGCAAATCGGCACAATTACAATGGATCAGTTGATGTTGGATGTAAGTGCCATACCCAATATTCAAGAAGGAGAGGTAGTCACTTTGCTAGGGGAACAGGGAAAAGAACGAATTTCCGCAGACGATTGGGCAGAACAACTAAATACTATTTCATGGGAAATTCTTTGTGGCTTTAAGCATCGTCTGCCTCGTGTTGCGGTTATGTAATTGGGTATGGGGCATGGAAGAGACTTGTTCAATAATTTTCCCTTGTCCCCCTAATTCCCTATTCACAAAAATAATTTCTTATGGTACGATAGTAAACTGATGCGGATATGGCGAAATTGGCAGACGCGCTAGATTTAGGTTCTAGTTCCGAAAGGAGTGAAGGTTCAAGTCCTTTTATCCGCATTTTTAATAAATTGAATTACTTTATCTAGGCTGGTAGTTATACTGTGCAGTGACTAATTTTTTGTCGGTGACAGATCATTGTCATTCAGACAAACTAGTGGTTCATGTCATTATTTCTGAAAGGTTAAGGTGTTCAGATCCCCGACTTATTAAAGAAGTCGGGGATCTAGCAGCCCGCAAAATTAATGGGACAGACCACTAGTTCTGGTTTTCAACTTAGTATTTATCTAATATTCCCTCAGCACAAATTACAGATCCTATTCCTGATTTTCCTCTGAAAAAAAATATTGATGGCGTAGGTAATATCATCGAAAGTTCTCACCATCAGGTAGTTATAGAATGGAAAACTACTAATCCTGCTGCTAATACTTTTTCTGGAAATTTTTGAGAAATTATACTGATAAGACTGCCGCAGCATCCACCGAGGTATGAACAGTGAAATAAGACATACTATCCTCTCTGTTCATGAAACTAAAACATATAAAAAAATCAATTTATTATTATCAATAAAGCAGTATTATTACTGTGGTCAAGTTGAAGTAACTCGATACAAAGTGGCTTCATCTAGCGTTTAGCTCATTCAAAAATAGAGCTTATTTCAGTGTAAATACATAAATTAAAATATATCACTATCTACAAAATCAGTATTATTCCTGTGGTCAGATGGGGGTTACTCAATGGAAAGTGGCTTCATCTAGTCTTGACATTTTTATGTCTTATTCTCGCAAGATGTTTATCAATCTCAGTAACAGTAAGTAAATTAATAACGATTTATGAATTTACTAAGATTTACTCATCTGAAAATAACGCTACTTTCGTTGAGTTTTACCACAAACCTAGATGTAAACTGATGTACTTTAAAATACAAAAGTTTGATGCTTTTTACCTGATTCAATTGTGGAATAACTCTATACGAATTTAGCTTACACGTATCGAATTTAGCTGAAGTAAAAGCAAAATGAGCACAACTCCTATAGGTAGCTACAGGTTGTTCCAGAAACTACATCCACTATCTCTGTTGGCACAATTAACCAGCCGCCGTGCTACAGGGTGCTTAAGCATATTTACTGGAATAGTTTCTTGGTCAATTTATCTAGAGGACGGTAAACTTACTTATGCCTCCTATTCAGATAAACTGTTTGAGCGGCTTGACAGTCACTTGCGACGCTTAAGCCAGCAGATTCCTGCTCTCAACAGCGCCACTCGCGTGCAAATGCGGTTGATGTTTGAGACAAAGAATGAACATCAATCAATACCCAATGCGGATTACCAAGCTATTTGTTGGTTAGTCAATCAGGATTATATTACTGCTGTGCAAGCAGCAACCCTGATAGACGAATTGGCAAAAGAAGTACTGGAATCATTTCTGTGTTTAAAAGAAGGTGGCTATGAATTCAGCCCGGAAAGCTCTTTGGATGAACTACCAAAGTTCTGTCGCCTGGATTTGCGGTTACTTGTTGAACACTGTCAAAGACAGTTAAGAAATCGGCAAAATATCCAGTCATCAATTCCATCTGGTACAGGTTCCCAAGTTTTATCTAAAATACAACCGTCTCAAATTCAGCCACAACTACAAATAAAACTTGGGCAAAAATTGCCGATACCAATCACCTTTGATATTCCTGAAAATAATAAAACTAATCAACTACCTGCTGCCAAAAAACTATATACAATTGCTTGCATTGATGATAGCCAAACAGTTTTAAATTCTATTAAACACTTTTTGGATGAAAATACATTTTCTGTTGTGATGATCAACGATCCGGTGAAGGCTTTAATGCAAATATTGCGGAGTAAGCCCGATCTAATTTTACTAGATGTTGAGATGCCAAGCTTAGATGGTTATGAGTTATGTTCATTATTACGAAAACATTCAGCTTTTAAAAACACACCTATTATTATGGTGACTGGTAGAACAGGATTTATTGACAGGGCAAAAGCAAAAATGGTTAGGTCGTCAGGATATTTGACTAAGCCTTTTACACAATCAGAATTGCTCAAAATGGTTTTTAAACATCTTGGTTAATTTTAGTAACAACCAATAACTATAAGCAAATTTAATCGCCTTAAGTTATTTTTTAGGAGATTTATATAGTGAGTCTGACTTTACTTGGCACAATTCTGATTGTAGAAGATTCTCCCAGCGAATTGGAACTAATGAGCCATTATCTCAAAGAGAGTGGTTACAACGTAATTAAAGCAAGTGGTGCAAAAGAGGGTTTAGAAAAAGCTGTGTTAGAAAAACCAGATGCGATTGTTACTGATGTAGTAATGCCGGAAATGAGTGGATTTGAATTGTGTCGTTCTCTGAGAAGAAATCCGATTACTGCAAAAGTGCCGATTGTGATTTGTAGTTCTAAAAATCAAGAAATTGACCGTTTATGGGCGATGAGACAAGGTGCAGATGCCTACATAACTAAACCTTACACCCGTGAACATCTCCTACGTACTATTAAATCGGTGGTAATTTGAATCAATGACTACTACAAATATTACACTTCCTTTAAAACCAACTCAAAATAATTTAGCAGACAGTTATCTAAAGTTTCAGCTAAATCAACAGACTGCTGCTGTTTTATCAATGAAGCATACGCAAGAAGCAATTCTTGTGCCGATTGAATCTGTAACCTCAATGCCTAATATGCCCACCTGCATATTAGGATTAATGAATTGGCGGAGTCGGATAATTTGGGTAGTTGATTTGCCAAGAATGCTCAATTTAGAATCTTTAGATTATCGACTGCGGCAATACAGTACGATCGTTATCCAAGTTGAATCATTAGTGCTAGGTTTAGTTGTGCAAGAAATCAAAGGTACAACTAAGTTCATTGCTGATGAGATTCATTCTCCTATAGGACAAGTTGCATCCAGTTTAGTTCCTTATTTATGTGGTTGCGTTGTCCAACAAGAAGAAATCTTGCTGGTATTAGATGCACAGGCAATTGGGCAGTCTTCTATTCTCCGCAGTGATTAAAATGTACTACTAAAAAGGCTTTTAGTGTTCTTATTCACATAGTTAGGAGAACTATTTTTATGTTTAATAAAACCAACACAAATCAAGGTAGCAGCGCTCAAAATAGAGCATCGCTAATTTCATCCCAAAAAATAACTAGTGGTGTCATAAAGCTACCAAATAAGAATACTAGCAAAACTGCTAATGATTCTTCGCTGAATCAGGCTTTTGCCTTTTTTACAAAACTCGGATTGGCTAAGAAGGCGACTATTTTAGCGATCGCAATCGGTACAATACCAGTATTGAGCATTGGTGCGATCGCTTTTACTTTTGCCAACAAGTCCATTACTAAGCAAATTACTCAATCTCAACAAGCTGAAGCCACTGGTTTAAGTGATAAAATTAACCGCTTCATGTTGGGACGCTACGGAGATATTCAGGTAATATCAAGTTTGCCTTTTTTGACAAGTTCCCAAGGTAGTACCAGCAATTCACAAAAGCAAGCAGTTTTAGATCGAATTGTCGAAGCTTACAAAGCTTATGACAGCGTGGCTGTTTTTGATCGTCAAGGTAACTTGATTGTCCAATCCACAGGCGAACCCTTAGACAATCAAAAAGACCTTACTTACTTTCAAGACACTTTACAAAAAGATACTCCTATCATCAGTAAACCGGAAGCAGTAAAGAATACTGGTGTAGTGAGTATTTATATAGCTGCACCCGTGAAAGAGAAAAGGACGGGCCAAACAGTTGGTGTGGTAAGAGCGCGGCTGCCTGTAACATCCTTAGAAGAAGTTATCAAAAACTACGTAGCCAATGGACAACAATATCAGTTGCTTGATGCTTCAGGAACGGTTTTCTTGAGTCCCCAAAAGGGATTATTGGGGAAAGAGGCAAAGGGAGAATATGCTAATTTACCCAAACTGCTGACAGCAAACAAGGCAGATAGTTTTACAGATGTTTCCAAAACTGACAAAAAACAAAAATTAGTCAGCTACGTACCAGCCACTAGACTAGATGGCTTACCTGATTTAAACTGGCAAGTGCTTTTGTCCACAGACACTGCAACTGTATTTGAGCCGCAAAGACAATTGTTGTGGACTATAGCCGTCGGTACAGCACTGACAGCATTGATTGTAGGTGCGATCGCATCTTGGTTAGCTAAACTTACTACACTGCCAATTCTGACTGCAACTGCGGCATTAGCAAAGCTTGGTCAAGGTAAATTCAATACCCGTGTGGAAATCGAAAGAGAAGACGAATTAGGGGTATTGAGTGCAAATATCAACCTGATGGCCGAACAATTGCAGGTGTTAGTTAAAGAACAGGAAGTAGACGTTGAAGGGGCAAAATTACTAGCAGATATTACTCTACAAATTCGGAGAAGTCTGAAAACTGAAAATATCTATCACGCAGCAGTGAAAGAAGTTCAGCAAGTGCTAAAAACAGACCGAGTAATAATTTATAGCCTGAATCCAGATAATCGGGATGGCGTTGTTGTTGCAGAATCAGTAACTGGTAATTGGCCGGAAATGCTCGGAGTGAAAATCGACGATCCTTATTTTCGGGAACGTTATATAGAAACCGAGCGCGATGGACAGGTGCAAGCAGTTGCAGATATTCATCAAGACCAAAGTCTGAAAAATGCCAACAGTTACATTCAACTATTAGAAAAATTTGCCGTCAAAGGTAATTTGGTTGTACCAATTCTTGCTCAAGAAAAACTTTTAGGCTTATTAATTGCTCATCATTGCGAAACTGTCCGTGTTTGGCAACAGCCGGAAATTGACTTGTTTCAACAGATAGCAACTCAAGTCGGCTATGCCTTAGAACAAGCCAAGTTATTAGAGGAGATAGAACAAGTTAGGAATATTGGAGTCACCGATTCTGACGATGAACGGCATCAAAAAGAAACACTGCAACAACAACTTTTAGAACTACTCAATGACGTAGAAGGTGCAGCCAGAGGCGACTTAACAGTACGTGCAGACGTAACAGCTGGAGAAATCGGTACTGTTGCCGACTTTTTCAACTCAATTGTCGAAAGTCTCCGCGATATTGTTACCCAAGTTCAAAAAGCTGCCACCCACGTTAATACTGCCATTGGCTCTAACGAAGGAGCAATGCGCCATTTAGCAGAAGAAGCACTTACGCAAGCTGCCGAAATCAACCGCACCCTAGATGCTGTTGACCAAATGACCCAATCCATGAAAGCTGTAGCCGAAAGCGCCGAAAAAGCTGCTTTCGTTGCCAATCATGCCGCTAACACTGCTACCAAGAGTGGACACGCGATGGATTTGACAGTACAAAATATCCTGTCTTTGCGGGAAACTGTGGGTGAAACTGCTAAGAAAGTGAAACGTTTGGGAGAATCTTCGCAACAAATTTCCCGTGTAGTTTCCTTGATTAACCAAATCGCCATTCAAACTAACTTACTAGCCATTAACGCCGGCATTGAAGCAGCGCGTGCAGGTGAAGAAGGTCAAGGTTTTGCCGTAGTTGCTGAAGAAGTCGGTGAATTAGCAGTCAGGAGTGCCGCAGCAACTCAAGAAATTGAACAAATTGTTGAAAATATTCAACGAGAAACCAGTGAAGTGGTTCAGGCGATGGAAATAGGCACTACCCAAGTGGTAGAAGGGACTCTAATTGTGGAGGAGGCGAAACAAAGCCTGAGTGAAATTTTGGATGTATCGCGTCAAATTGACTCCTTAGTACAGTCGATTTCTACTGCAACTGCATCTCAAGTTGAAACATCACAAAGTGTTAGCCAATTGATGAAAGATATTGCTGCTATATCACAACGTACCAGCGATTCTTCTCGTCAAGTTTCCGAATCTCTACAACAAACGGTGGAGATTTCTCAACAGTTACAAGAGACTGTTGAGGCTTTCAAAGTTAGTTAATTTTGTCATTTGTCATTTGTCCGTTGTCATTTGTCCGTTGTCATTTGTCCTTTTACTAATGACTAATGACCAATGACTAATGACCAATGACTAATGACCAATGACCAATAACTAAGGACAAAAACCATGTTACAAGACAAAGAATTAGAAATCCAGATGCAGTTTCTGGAAGAAGCAACTGATTACTTAAATACCTTAGAAGGGGTATTGCTAGAAATTGATACTACTAACCGCATTGATTTAGAGAAAATTAATGCGGCACTCCGGGCTGCTCATTCCATTAAAGGTGGCGCGGGGATGATGGGATTTAAATCGCTAAGTCATTTATCCCATCGTTTGGAAGATTCCTTTAAAGTTTTAAAAACGAAAAAAAATTCTCTAGAAATTGACACTCAGTTGCAAAGTTTATTGCTATCTGGAGTTGATTGGCTGCGTCAGATTGTCGAATTGCTGGCAGAAGGAAATGTTGTTGAAGATGCGTGGTTGGCAACCTTTTGTTACCCGGTTTTTGATGAGTTGCACGATCGCTTAGGCGACCCCACCCCGGAGGATGCCTCATCTATGCTATCGCCAGAGGATGGGCAAGATGTTATCCCCTTGCTATTTGCTACAGAAGTAGAAGAGTGTTTACAGCGTTTGGAATCTATATTGGCAGATAGCGAACAGCCTGGTTTGCATGAAGAAATTGTGATCATGGCAACAGAATTGGGCGGTTTGGGTGAAATGCTCCAGTTAGCAGCTTTTACCAAGCTTTGTGAGTCAGTAACGCAGCAATTGGAAACGGTTAGCAGTTCGCGCATTCCCGAAATTGCCCAATTAGCATTGCAAGCATGGCGGCGATCGCAAGCTTTGGTGCTGACAAATCAACTAGATAACTTACCTACAGAACTTGATTTTGCTAGTTCTACGCAATCAACGCTATTATTACCAGCAGCAGAAGTAATCCCACAGCTTCCCATTGCAGAGATAGATATTGCCCTGCCAGAAGCAGTGCCAACACCAGTTTGGCAGCCAGAAAATACTAGAGAAAATTGGACTAATGATGAAGCGTTGGCGCACCCTGGCGCAGGTATCGCTGCTAATTTTACATTTGTAGATGCAGAATTTGCAGATGATGTTAACTCTATCAATGTTACAGAACAAAATCCCATATTTGCTAGAGAAAATAATCCTGCTGATGCTAAATCTAGCGAAGGAAAAGGAGAGTCAAATGGCGTTGTTAAAGACCGGGAAATTCATGAAAATAGCGTTCGCGTCCCCAGTAAACAACTAGAGCAAATTAATGATTTATTTGGCGAACTGATTGTTCAGCGAAATGGCTTAAACTCGCAACTAGAAAGATTACGCAAACTCGTTCGGAACCTGAACCAGCGAGTACAAGTTCTCGACCGAGAAAACCAAGATTTGCGTATAGCTTATGACAAAATTTCTACTCAAGCTGCTGGGTTACGGGTACAAGCTGAAAATGGCCAGCAAACACAAGGCACAGACAGAGAATTTGATGCTTTAGAAATGGATCGCTATAACGATTTAAACCTGCGATCGCAGGAAGTTATGGAAACCATTGTTCAGGTACAGGAAGTTACAACTGATGTGCAACTTAGTGTAGATGATACAGACCAAATCGCTCGTAAAATCAACAAAACATCCAAACAGTTACAGACAAAGTTAAATCACATCCGAATGCGGCCACTGTCTGATTTGACCGAACGTTTTCCTAGAGCCTTGCGCGATTTAAATGTAGAGTATGGGAAAAATGTTCAGTTAAAAATTGAAGGTGGCAATACTTTAATTGAACGTAGCATTTTAGAAACATTAAACGAACCTTTAATGCACCTCTTAAGGAATGCTTTCGATCATGGGATTGAAGACTCTGGCACTCGTCGCCTTTTAGGTAAACCAGAACAAGGATTGATTGAAATTACAGCTAGTCACCGCAGTAATCGCACTCTGATTACTATCCGAGATGATGGTTGGGGAATTTCTTTAGAGAAAATTCGCACCCGCGCTTTAGCGATGGGATTGGATGCTTCTCTACTCGCTAATGCTAGTGATGAAGAACTATTATCACTAATTTTTGAACCAGGTTTTACCACCTCCGAGCAAGTTACAGCATTATCTGGTCGAGGTGTCGGCATGGATGTAGTTCGTAACAATCTCAAACTGATTCGAGGAGATGTGAAAGTTGATACAGAACCAGGAGTTGGTACTACTTTCACTTTATCAGTACCATTTACACTTTCCGTTGCGCGAGTTCTGCTGGTAGAAATCAACAAAATGCTGTTGGCATTTCCTACAGATGTCATTTCAGAAATATTCTTACTCCAACAAGAGCGAGTTTTCCAAATGGCAGGTAGCGAAGTTCTAAATTGGCAAGGAACCATGCTGCCACTGATTCGCCTAACTCCTTATTTAGAGTTTAATTGTCTGCGCTATGATACTTCAGAATTAGAGACTCCGGCAGCAATTAATGCTAACAGTGTATTAGTAGTCAAAGGAAATAATCAGCCAGTAGCAATTCAAATAGACCGTTGCTGGGGTGAACAAGAAGTTGCTATTCGCCAAGTTGAGGGAAATATACCTTTACCGGAAGGCTTCAGCAACTGCACAATTCTCGGTGATGGTCGAGTAGTGCCACTCGTTAATGTTAATGAATTGCTGTATTGGATTGCTACAAATCGCCGGACTACTAAAGGTATTCAATTACCATCAGCAAGGTTAAAAACACCGTTCTTGATATTTGATGAAAACAAAATATCAGCAGCATCTGTTAAGCAGAAAGGCACAATTTTAATTGTAGATGATTCAATTAATGTTCGCCGCTTCTTAGCTCTGACTCTAGAAAAAGGCGGGTATCAAGTAGAGCAAGCAAAAGATGGTCAAGATGCTTTAGAAAAACTCCATAGTGGATTGAGAGTTGAGGCGGTAATTTGTGATATCGAAATGCCTCGTTTAGATGGTTATGGCTTTTTAGGTAAAGTAAATTCAGACGTTGATACAAAAAATATTCCAGTTGCGATGCTGACTTCTCGTAGTAGTAACAAACATCGGCAATTGGCGATGCAATTGGGTGCTAGGGCTTACTTTTCTAAACCTTATAACGAGCAAGAGTTATTGCAAACGCTGGAGGAAATGATTCGTACTGTTGCAGAGAAGGCAGCGTCTAATTAAAATCAGAGTTTTGTGTTCTTGATTCACTATGTGAAAAACTCACGCAAAGGAGAGGCAACATCTACCTATCCTTTGCAGTTCGTTAAACTAAATCAATAAAGAATAGACCTTTTACAAAAGTATAAATGTCATTCTGAGCGAAACGCAGTGGAGAGAGTAATCTAAACAGATATTTCTGTTTGCTCACTATGAAAATTTAAATATTTACGCAATAAGCATAATTTTCGCAATTAACTATTTCCTAAAAACAAAAAAATAGACTGGATAAATACTGTTGATTTGCAGGATATATTGAGTTATGCTGGCAATAATTGCAAAGCTTCTGCGAAATACTATACGTGAAGCTTGGAGTAATTTCTACATTAATTTATTTGTGGTGAATTTATGGAACCTGTGACACTAACGGCTGTTGCTACTGCGATCGCTACCATCGTTTCTACACTTTTGACTAAATCCCTTGAGAAAACGGGCGAGAAGATTGGTGATGCTACATGGACGTTAAGTAGCAAGTTAATAGACAAGCTCCGCCAGAAGCATCAAGCACCATTGCTCACCAGTGCTGTAGAAGGAAATGAACCGCAGCGTTTAGATTATAGTCAAGCAGTGCTGGAACTCAAAGCAGCAGCAGAACAAGACCCAGAAATTGCTCAAGCTGTCGTGGAAGTGGAAGCAGCAGTCAACAATGACGAGTCTGAGAGTGCTAAGGAAATTAAAAAATTAGTAAAATTATTAGAACAAATCAACTCGCACCCATCAGTTGTCAACAATGCAAAGTTAGCAGATGAGATTAAGAATCTCTTCCAAGGCAATCAATTTAGCGGCCCAGTCACGTTTCAATGACTACAACCGTCCCAAGGGGAGGATGGGACAAAGTTAACTCCCGATGACTGGCGTAAAATCTGCCGTGAACTATTGCCAGAACGGCGAAAGCTGACTACAAATCCTCTGACATCGACTGAAGGGGTAGCGCTGCAAGTTGATGATGTTTACGTACCATTGGGATTAATTGAGCGCAAAAAACCATCCAAGCGTCAAGGTGATATTTCTCCAGAACAAGGGTCTGAACTGTACAAAGAGACAGAAATCACCAAAACATTTGAGCATGATGTTTTTCTAGATGAAGTTCTCAAACAGAAAAACACGCCTAAAAGTCAAGGTAAGCGGATTGCAATTATTGGCGAACCAGGCGCGGGAAAAACAACATTATTACAGCAGATTGCTGATTGGGTATCTCGTGAGATTCACCAGTCAATTGTCATTTGGGTGTCTTTAGCAGATTTGCGAGGTAAAGAACTAAAAGCTTATCTGTTGGAGAATTGGTTAACTCAAGTAGCTGAGAAAATAGATAAAGCTGAAGCCACTAAGCAACTGAAGGATGATTTTGTAGCTCTGTTTAATCAAAATAATGTCTGGCTGCTGCTAGATGGGTTAGATGAGATGTCCGCATCTTCAGGTAATCCTCTCGCAGAAATTGCACGACAATTCCGTGAAGCAGGATTAATTTCTAAAGCGCGAATTGTGCTGACTTGTCGGGTTAATCTGTGGGATGGCAGCAGTAATGCACTTGATGATTTTGATACCTATCGCAGTTTAGATTTTTCTTATCCAGAACAGGTAGAGAGATTTATTCACAAATGGTTCATTGCCATTCCTGAAACTGGGAAGCAGTTATGCACTGCCTTGAAAGAATCAGGTAAAGAACGGATTCAAGATTTAGTGAAAAATCCTCTGCGGTTGACGCTGCTGTGCTTGAATTGGCAATCAGGAGATGGTAAATTACCGGATACTCAAGCGGGACTCTATCAGCAATTTGTTGATGACTTCTACAAGTGGAAAAAAGAGGAAATTACTATAAACTTTGACCAGCTTCAGCAACTCAATGTCAAATTGGGGGAATTAGCTAAAGAAGCCATAGACAAAGAAGCAACCCGTTTTCGCTTGCGGCAGGATTTTGTTGGTCAGTTTTTGGGGGATGCTGATGATAAAAATTCGCTGCTGAAATTGGCACTAAATCGTGGCTGGCTGAATCAGGTAGGTACAGATACAAATAAAAAACCTGTTTACGCTTTCTTTCATGCCTCATTTCAAGAGTACTTTGCTGCTAAAGCAATTGATGACTGGCATTTCTTTCTCAATCATGTTCCCAAAAATCCCCGTCAAGGAACTTACCGCATCTTTGAACCGCAATGGAAGCAAACTATATTGCTGTGGTTAGGACGACCAGAAGCAGAATTAAAGCAGCAGAAGCAAGAGTTTATCGATGCTTTGGTCAACTTTCAAGATGGATGCGGCAAATTTATGGGATTTATAGGCAAAGGTTTTTATGAATATCGAGCCTACTTTTTAGCTGCCGCAGGCATTGCTGAGTTTAGAGACTGTTCCAGAGCAGATGAAATAATAGCGCAAATTGTCAAGTGGAAATTTAAGGGAGCTAGGTTGGCACTGCAACAAACAGACCGCGCAAAAGCGATTGCCACCTTGGTGGAACTGCTACTATCAAATCAGGGGGGTAGCAGCATCCGTAGTCAGGCAGCAGAAAGCTTAGGGCAAATCGCTACAGGCAATGAAAATGCGATCGCCACCTTAGTGGAACTGCTGCAACCAAATCTGGGGGGTGGCAGCATCGGTAATCAGGCAGCAGAAAGTTTAGGGAAAATCGCCATAGGCAATGAATTTGCAATCAAAGCCTTAATGGAACTGCTGCAATCAAATAATCTGGATGACCACACAGGTTGGCTGGTAGCCTATAGCTTAGGGCAAATTGACCCTGGCAATGAAATTGCGATCGCCATCTTGGTGGAACTGCTGCAATCTCGGCGGGGTAACTACATCCGTCGTCAGGCAGCAGAAAGCTTAGGGAAAATCGCCATAGGCAATGAATTTGCAATCAAAGCCTTAGTGAAACTGCTAGAACCAAATCGGAGGGGTAGCGGCATCAGTCATGAGGCAGCAGAAAGCTTAGGGAAAATCGCCATAGGCAATGAATTTGCAATCAAAGCCTTATTGGAAGTGTTGCAATCAAATCATCTGGCTTACGACACCCTTGGGCTGGTACTGGTAGCCTATAGCTTAGGGCAAATCGACCCTGGCAATGAAAATGCGATTGCCGTCTTGGTGGAACTGATGCAATCCAATAAGGTGGATGAAAGAATTTCTTTTTACGTAGCCTATAGATTAGTTCAAATTGACCCTGGCAATGAAATTGCGATCGCTGTTTTAGTGCAACTACTACAATCAGATCAGTTGGATAAGGACATCCCTAGGCTAGCAGCATTGAGCTTAATGCAAATTGACCCTGGCAATGAAATTGCGATCACCGCTTTGATGCAACTGCTGCAATCAAATCAGGTGTCTGGCTACACCCGTAGGCTGGCAGCATTTATCTTAGGGCAAATCGATCCTGGCAATGAAAAAGCGATCGCCATTTTGGTGCAACTACTAGAATCAAATAATGTAAATAAAAAGACCCGTAGGCAGACAGCATTTATCTTAGAGCAAATTATACGAGACAATAACCATCAGTTTGCAGTAATCAAAACTTTAAGTGGTTATTGGCGATTGTATGGTGAGTACTACGATTTAGCCTGGGAATGCACTCAGAATATGCTTTACCCCGATTTCTATCAAGCTTGGTATCATCATAATACTGCTACTCGCACAATGCGAAGCTTAAAGAAAATCCTCTTCACAAGAATAATTTGAGTATTTTTGCAGCAGCAACGCTACAAATCAAGTTCTCGTGGTAACAACAGCTTGTCAATTTGTTACCAAAACAGAAGCGGACGTTAAAAATAAAGTTGTTTTCGTCACCACAACTTGTGCGATCGTTCACAACACAAGTTGTTTGGTTCAGAATGCTTATCCCTTGTTACAGAAAACTTGTCCGTTCGTTCACAACACAAGTTGTTTCGTCCAGAACGCTTATCCGTTGTTACAGAAAACTTATCCGTTCATCCAGAACACAAGTTGTTTCGTCCAGAACGCTTGTCCGTTGTTACAGAAAACTTGTCCGTTCGTCCAGAACACAAGTTGTTTTGTCCAGAATGCTTGTGTTTTTGTGACAAAACTTATGTCTTCGTTCACAACGCTTAAATAAAACTTATCAATTAAGTTGTTTCGTTAAGAACGCTTATCTATTTGTGACAACGCTTATGCGATCGTTAACAACGCTTAAGCAAAGCTTATCAATGAAGTTGTTTTGTTACCAGGGTTTATCTATTTGTGGCAAACGTTTATGCGATCGTTACCACAGATTAAGTAAAACTTATATATACAAGTCTTATACTATTAACAGCACAACTCAGATTCACGATAATGAAAGCAATTGAAGTCAAGGGAACCGTGAACGAATTGGGTCAAATTTCTTTAGACAAGCCGTTGACTATAGCAAAACACAGTCGCGTCCGAGTCATTGTCTTAATCACGGAAGAGAATGAAGAGGATGATGAACTTATTGAGTCTGCCGGTGAAAGTTTCCGTCAAGGTTGGTACGATGCGATGACTAGAAATACTGTACCTGTATCTCAACTGTGGGAAGGTATTGATGCAGAGTGAACCACCTTTGATTCAAGTCGAAGCCACTGCTAAATTTAAACGTAATCTGCGTATCTTAGCCAAAAAGTACCGAAATATTAGTAATGATATTCAACCAATAATAGAACAACTGCAATCAGGAGAATTACCAGGAGACAAAATACCCGGAGTTGGATATACAATTTTTAAGCTACGGGTCAAAAATAGTGATGTTCAAAAAGGTAAAAGTGGTGGGTATCGAGTAATTTATTATTTAAAAACAGATACAAATATTATTTTAGTAACCATATACTCAAAATCTGAACAAGAAGACATCTCAGCAGAAGAAATTCAACAAATATTAACTGACTTTAAGCAGCAACATCAAGAAGAATAGGCGATCGCTATTTGCTGTCTTTTAGGATAGCAAATAGCGATGTCTACGATGGACACTGAGCTTGCCGTACCGCTTCGTGGAAGCAAGCTACGCGGAGCTTCTGGTAGAGAAGTGCTGGCTACGCCTACGTGCAATTTTGCTGCATATTGAACCATTTATAGCGATATGGGCAATATTTCACAGCCTTCTGAAAATTATTCAATTAGGTTTTTAATCTCTGCGTTATCAAAACCCCTTTGCAAATTATGTAAAACTCCAGTAATTGAATGTATGCGTCTAATGCTGCGATCGCCGGATTTTTCAACATCTGGTAAAATTCGGAGTTTGAACTTGTAATCCCGCTCAGTTGATAAACATTCATCAGGGGCAGAAGTTGCCCATTTATGGAAGAGTTGTTGGATAGTTGTACTCATAAAGTCTGTAGTTGTGAGTTTCTGCGAGAATAGAAAGAGAAAGGAGGGATTATGACAAACGCTTTTCCACCGGAAGATATAAGTGCAAGGTTTGATAATATTGATATTCGTCTAGAAGAGATAGGTGACGAACTGGATTTGCTAAGGACAGTACAAAATGCTAACAGGCGAGAAACACGGGGAAATTCCCAAACGATTGCAAGGTTAGAGCGTACCATTAGAGAACTGGCTGACATTGCACGCCTCCATCAAGAAGGATTACGCGCTGCTCAAAGAGATGCTGAACGCGACCACCAAGTCATAAGGGAAGTTGAACTTCAAGCTGACCGCGATCGAGAAGTTTTGTTTGCTTCCTTGCTTCAAGCAGAGCGCGACCGTCAAGCTTTTCAAGAAGAAATCCGCAGAATTTGGGAGTATCTGCGTGACCGGAATGGTGGCAGCAGTACACCCAATTAATTAACTCCATCGCGTTCACCTGGCCAAGTTCAAAAATTTTGAGGTCGATAAATCGCACAACATTGTTGCAGTGCCCAGCTTACCGTAAAGGCGGTTTTTCTCAACAATCAACTCGATAGTGCGTTCTCGCTTCGAGTTGCCGAAGGCATCGCTTGGGTCTTTTGTGTAGACAGCATCCCGGTAAAGCATGATTAACTGGTCACAAACCTCAAAGATTTCACCAGAGTTGCGAAGTAAATGACGATTGGGGCGTTTATCAGCCGTTGTTTGATTTCCCCGATTGATTTGACAGCCCAAGAAAACAGGGATTTTGTGAGACTTAGCAATATCCCGAATCTGACGGGTAATCTTGCCGGCTTCAAAGGCCATGTTCCCACCTGACTCCAGAGGAATCTGCTGCAAGTAATCAATAAACACAGCACTAATAGAACCACCAAATTCGGCAATTGCACGGCGCACAGCAGATGCACTCCTTGAGCGATCGCATCGGTCGAGTGTATTCCGATTGGTTTGAGGAGACAGTCAAAAGAAAGAAGCACAATCGCAAGATACAACCAAAATAAAACATAACTAGGCCTAATACGCAATCAACCCTTGAACAGAGATAGGCGATCGCTACAAATACTCTCACGCTAGAGGTGATTCATCAAGTGTCTTCCTAAGATGAAATAGCATCGTTAATAAATGTTAAATGTCATAACCCAGGCTTAACTACACCAAGTAAATCCATAGGTGCAGCAGTTTATTCAAACTTAGAACAACAGCTAGGAGATGATTTACACCGCTTCAAAATGCTGATGGAAACGGGCGAGATTGCGACAACAGAAGGTCAACCAAAGGGGAAAGGATAAATATTTAACCCAACTTCGTAAATAGATTTCACATTTGACGAACAACTTAACTTTAGGAAACTCAAGCAATGAAAGCAGTTTGTTGGCAAGGTACAAACAAGGTTGAGGTTGAAACCGTACCCGATCCTAAAATCATTAATCCGCGTGATGCGATCGTGAAAATCACATCAACGGCGATCTGTGGTTCTGATTTACATTTGTATAACGGCTACAACCCTGCCATGAAACCAGGCGACATCTTGGGACATGAATTCATGGGAGAGATCGTTGAACTAGGCAGTGCTTTTAAAAATGGAAATATCCATAACAAAGGCAAAGCCCTTGCCATCGGCGATCGCGTTGTTGTCCCCTTCACGATTTCCTGCGGCTCTTGTTTCTTCTGCAATCGGGATTTATGGTCGCTGTGCGATAACTCCAACCCGAATGCTTGGATGGCAGAAAAAATGATGGGTCATTCCCCATCAGGTCTTTTCGGTTACTCCCATTTGACGGGAGGTTACGCAGGAGGTCAAGCGGAATATGCCCGCGTTCCCTTTGCTGATGTTGGGTTATTCAAGATTCCCGATGGACTGGCAGATGAACAAGTCCTGTTTTTTACTGATATTTTCCCTACCGGTTATATGGCAGCCGAAAATTGTGACATCCAACCAGGGGATACGGTGGCAATTTGGGGTTGTGGCCCAGTTGGGCAATTTGCCATTAGAAGTGCCTTCATGCTGGGTGCTGGGCGTGTCATTGCCATCGATCGCGTTCCCGAACGGCTCCAGATGGCAAAAGATGGCGGAGCAGAAATTTTGAACTATGAAGAAATCGAGGTGGGTGAAGCCCTCAAAGAAATGACTGGGGGAATGGGGCCCGATTCCGTCATGGATGCGGTAGGAATGGAAGCTCACGGTATGGGCTTGGAAGGCTTCTATGACAAGGCGATGCAAGCAGTGCGACTGGAAACCGATCGCCCCAATGTATTGCGTCAAGCGATCGTTGCCTGTCGTAAAGGCGGCACAGTGTCGGTTCCCGGTGTTTACACGGGCTTTGTAGACAAGATGCCGATGGGTGCTTTTATGAACAAAGGCTTAACCATGAAAACAGGACAGACGCACGTACATCGGTATTTAGAAAGGCTACTTGATCGCGTTCAAAACGGTGATATTGACCCATCGTTCGTTATTACCCACCGTCTGCCGCTAGAGCAAGCTCCCCACGGCTACGAAATTTTCAAAGATAAGAAAGACAATTGCATCAAGATTGTCCTCAAACCAGGTCAGGCTGCATAAAACCGGCAGAAAGGCTCTGAGGCTACCTTTGAGTTTTGATGTGATTGCTCACCATGAGGAATTAGCAAATGTGCTGCCATAAGCATTTTAGCTAAAAATAATACTTCGTTTTTCAGTAAAAATCACCACTACAAAGTAAATAATATCTCATGTCTGAACAGAACCAGGTCAACGAAAATACCAAAAATGAAGACCTCGCATCATATCGAGAAGAGGCGGGCGAAATTCTCACGACAAATCAAGGCGTAAAAGTTAGCGATACCGATAACTCGCTAAAAGTGGGATCGCGGGGGCCTTCACTCCGTGATGATTTCCATTTTCAAGAAAAGCTGACCCATTTTGACCGGGAAAGAATACCAGAGCGCGTGGTTCATGCACGAGGCTCTGGAGCGCATGGATATTTCCAGCCCTACGAGTCATTGGCGAAGTATACAAAAGCAAAATTCTTACAAGACCCGTCAGTAAAAACGCCTGTATTCGTGCGTTTTTCCACAGTTGTTGGCTTTCGTGGTTCGGCTGATACTGTCCGTGACGTGCGCGGCTTTGCTGTTAAGTTCTACACAGAAGATGGCAACTACGATCTAGTCGGCAACAATATTCCCGTTTTCTTTATTCAAGACGCGATTAAGTTTCCCGATCTAGTTCACGCGATTAAACCAGAACCGCACAATGAAATGCCTCAAGCTGCGGCAGCCCATGATAATTTTTGGGATTTTATCTCTCTGACTTCCGAAGCTATGCACATGATTATGTGGGTATTGAGCGATCGCGCTCTACCTCGCAGCTTTCGGATGATGCAAGGTTTTGGCATTCACACTTTCCGATTTGTCAACGAGCAAGGAAAATCTCATTTTGTGAAATTCCACTGGAAACCATTGCTGGGTGTGCATTCAATGGCATTTGACGAAACCCAAAAGATTGGAGGCAAAGACCCAGATTTTAATCGCCGGGATTTGTGGTCAGCGATCGAGATGGGTGATTTTCCAGAATACGAACTAGGTGTGCAAATTATTCCTGAAGAAGACGAGTTCAAATTCGACTTCGATATTCTCGACCCAACTAAACTCATCCCAGAAGAACTCGTATCTGTGCGTCCGATTGGGAAAATGGTTCTCAACCGCAATCCCGATAATTTCTTTGCCGAAACTGAACAAGTCGCTTTCCAACCGAGCAATGTAGTCCCAGGTATTGACTTCAGCGACGATCCCCTATTGCAAGGTCGATTGATGTCTTATCACGACACCCAACTTCATCGCTTGGGTAGTCCTAATTTTACAGAGTTACCAATCAATAAATCCCTGTGTCCGTTCCACAACAATCAACGCGACGGGAGAATGCAGATGCAGATTCCCACCAGCCGCGTCAACTACTATCCCAATTCTCTGGGCGGCGGACTGCCTGCACCTTCCCCAAGCGAAGGTTTCGTACATTATCCAGAACGTGTAGAAGGACACAAGATTCGCGAACGCAACCCTAGTTTTAAAGACCATTTTACTCAAGCAACTTTGTTCTGGAATAGTCTTTCTATGCCAGAGAAAGAACATACAGCACTTCCGTCTGTTGTAAGGTACACTAGATTAAAATATAAATACTTTTAAATGAAGTCATACTCTGTAGATCTTCGAGAAAAAATAGTT